>JBJERW010000035.1:0-44982 GCA_051882475.1 Huintestinicola sp.
ATGAAGGGAGTGAGCGAGTATGACAAATAAAAAGCTTGAAGCCAAAAGGCTTATCATATTTCTTCTGTTGGCGTTCGGAATTTCCTGGGTGCCTGCAATAATCCTTAACGTCACCGTGGGCTTTCACAATTGGTTTGAATCCTACAAATATCCCTTTTTTGCACTTATAGTAGGCTACGGACCTGCACTTGCCAATGTCATTACCCGAAAGCTCACCCATGAGGGCTGGCATGACAGTATGCTGCACCTGAATTTAAAGGGAAATATAAAATACTACCTGATCGCAGTATTCTCTGTAGTTGCTATAGGAATTGTCGAGGGTGTTCTCGCAACAATTATTTACGGCAACGGCGATTTTTCCGATGTAGGCAAAGGTATGAACGGTATGCAGTTCATCGGAAATGTGCTGCTGACTATTTCTCTTATTCCGCTTATGGCTTTCAATACCTTTGGTGAGGAATTCGGCTGGAGAGGATATATGAATCAGAAAATGGAGCCGCTGCTGGGTACGACAGGTACTGTTATTGTCGGAGGTATCCTCTGGGGACTCTGGCACGCCGAGCTGACGGTCGTCGGACATAACTTCGGCACGGAATATGACGGATATCCCTATCTCGGTATTCTGGCAATGTGTATTTCCTGCACTTTTCTGGGTATGGGGCTTATGTGGCTCACGAAAAAGACAGGCTCGATCTATCCTGCTGCGATCATGCACGCTGCCAATAATTTCGGCGGATTAGGCATCGGACAGCTTTTTATAAGCGGTATACCCGAGGATTATTCGCCGACTATTGCAGATAATCTGCTCCTCTCTATCCCGAACTATATGCTTGGTCTGGTGTTCCTTATGCTTATGCTTCGTGACAATAAAACCAATAACCAATAAAAGTTTAAACAAAAAAACTGCGCAGAAGTCATATATGCAAGCTTTTGTGCAGTTTTTTTGTACACTTTAGCAATTCAAAAAATATCCTGATAAGTTTGGCGGCACAAAGATTGAAGAAGTATGAACACTGTATAGTCAGGAATTATCACGAGAATGACAAAAGCCACCCTTGAAGCATTGGAGCAGGAGCAAAGATCATTGACATTTTCGTGAACAGCATTACTCTTTGCACCTGCCGCATTCAGGATGGAGAATGTTACGAACTGGTAAAGGACGGCTTTTCAGAAATTGTTTCCCATATGGTAAAGCACCACGGATACAAAGATATACATATGATAGCGGGAGTTAACAGGCAATAATTCCGCTGCTGTCATTGCAGCTGTTATGAGCGCCGCAGCAATTGCAATGGCAGCTTCAAAGAAAAAGTAAATCTCATTTCCTCCTTAATAATAATTACTCCGATGCCGATCCGTTTTGCGAGTCGGCATCGGAGTTTTTCATACAAATAGTTACAAAACCGCCGCTCCCCAAGGTACCGGAGAACGGCGGTTTTCATATCATTATTTTTAATCTAATTCATCAAGTGGAGTAAATGAAATTTTCTCATATTCCGCTGTCAGAGGCATTTTGCTGTCATCGAAAGCATTCAGCCAGCTGTCCACTCCCGTGCCGCACCAGGCGTTCATCATTATCTTGCCTGGGGTAACGGGGATATTTTCCTCTGCCGTATAGACCTCAGAACCGTCCACAAACCAGACTATCTTGTCCTTGTGCCATTCAAAGGCATAATCGTGAAAATCCTCCGAAGCGTCAAAGCCGAGATCGTAAAGATATTCGTGATTGCCCTTGCTGTCGGTAAAATAGTTGAACTGAACCTTTGTGGTATCCTTGCCAAGAATTTCAATGTCTATCTCGTCCCAAGGATTGTTGTCGGAAGGACCTGTGTATGTAAAGAAAGATGAAACAACGCCGTCATTTTTTATGGCTTTCATTCTCACCTCGTATCTGCCGTAGCCGTAAAAGTCCTTTGAACGGTACTCGCCCCCCGAATAGGGAACGCTGCCGTCCTTTTTGTCTTTGTCGATAATAAGCTGCATTCTGCCGTTTTCAAAGGTGCAGTTTTCCTTTCGCCATGTTACGTTGAACATACTGCCATTGCACCAGCCGTCGGCACATTCAAAAAGCTTCGAAGCACCGTTTTTGAAGCTGACATCGGAAATATCCTCAGCCTCCGTGACTGCCGAGGCTTCCGAAACGACGGGTGATTCGGGAGATGATGAGCAGGAGCAGAATATCGCTCCGCAAAAAATAAGTGCGGCAGATAAACAAAGTATATTTTTTCGTTTCATAATTCAGATGATCCTTTCCGTTAGATTTATTATACCTTAATTATGCCGCTTTTAGAATTATAATTATATCAAATTTTTGCATATCATATCATTTTTTTGCACCATTACGCCTGATATCTGCCCAATTGTCACGATAATATTTTTTGCGGAATTCATTGGGAGTCATACCCGTATATTTTCTGAAAACGCTGATAAAATGGCTGTGAGATGTAAATGCAAGATAATTTCCTATGTCAACGGGAGAATAATCCGAATATTTCAGCATATTCTGAGCAGTCTCAACACGCTTTACCGCTATATATGTGCATATGGTGACCCCCACTTCCTTTTTGAAAAGGCGGGAAATATATGAGGGACTTAGGGAAACATATTCCGCAATATCCGTTTCTGAAATTTTCGAGTGCAGATTATCGTAAATAAAATCCATCGTCATAATCACAGGCTTTGAATATACATTTCCGTGAGCAAGCCTGTTCATCTGACGTGTAAATTCAAGAACAGCCTCTCTGTGCAGAGTGTGGATCTCTTTTTCGCTTGCGCATTTGTCCGCTTTCAGAATGTACAGGTCGCTGAGCGTGTAGGCAGTTTCCATCTCCATTCCGCCCTCAACACAAAAACGTGTTATAAGAGCTATGGTGACAATAAAATGATATTTGAGATTTCTCAGAGGGTCGTGGGAAAGAACTCCCGCTCCGCTGCTGCCCAAAGGGGTCATTAGCCGTTCCACTCCGTCGGTATCGCCGTTTTTTACACAGTCGTAAAATTCAAATTCCTTTTCAAAAGGCGAATGTCTGAACTCGTATTCCCTGTTCAGAAACGCCTTATATGTAAGCTCCTTTTCGGACTGAGACATTTTATCACTCCCCGATATCATTATATAACATCTGCGTTAAAAATGCAACAAAATTCTGATAATAAAAGCAAATTTTTGATATTTTTAAAAGGCGCATTATGATAAATTTAAAGTACAGTAAATCTCGGCACAAAAATAAAAGGAGATGTTTTTATGAAAAATTTGAAGAAGACTCTGGCATTCGTATCCGCACTTGCACTTATGGGTTCTATGACAGCCTGCGGCGGCAGCAATGAAAGCACAGCATCAACATCTGCTGAAACCTCACAGACCACAGAGACCACTCCCGCAAAGGAGCTTGACGAAGATGACAAGGCAGCCGTTGCCGAAATGGATATCGGAGACGATGAAAAGCTTGAAAACGGAACAGTAAAGTGGCTCTCCTTCTGGGACTTAAATCCTGCAAACGGCAAACCCAAATCCGTTGAGCTTGAGCTTTTTGAAACAAAGTACGGCGGAAAGATAGAGTATGTTCCCACTACATACGAAACACGCTACAGCGACCTTTCCACACAAGTTCTGGGCGGAACCTCTCCCGACCTTTTCCCTGCCGCTGACCTTGACACCTTCCCCGGAAAGGCTATTTCGGGAATGTTTGAACCCTTTGACGATTATCTTGATTTTGACAGCGACCTCTGGAGCGTGGGTGCAAAGAAGCTTTCGGACGCTCATACTCTGGGCGGCAAGCACTATGTTGCGGTTGTATCCACCGACGCAGGCTGTGTTTGCATTTACAATAAGCGCACCATGGAGGAGAACGGTCTTCCCGACCCTGCGGAGCTTCTTGAGGAAGGCAACTGGACATGGGATACCTTCAAGGATATGTGCGTGGAATTTTCCGACCCCGAGAACAAGAAGTACGGCTTTGACGGCTGGTGGTTCGAAATAAACTTCCTCCTCACCACAGGCAAGCCCGTAATTGATATGCAGGACGGTGTTATTACAAGCAATCTTTTAAGCCCTGAAATGGAACGTGCAGAAAACTTTATGCTTGAAATGAACAAGATGAATCTTCCTCTTCCAAAGGCTGAGTACGACTGGGTTGAGCAGCCTCAGAGAATTGCGGAGGGTAATACTCTGTTTTATCCCTGCGGCGTGTGGGCTCTTTATGAAGCAGACCTTTCCAAATTCGGCGCAGAGGGCGAGATAATGTTCGTTCCTATGCCCAAGGATTCCAATGCTGACAACTATTATCTGCCTTCGGGCGTTGACGCATATGCACTCTGCAAGAACGCACCCAATCCCGAGGGAGCTGCGGCATTTATGAAGTGCAAGCTTATGGCTGTGGGCGATGAAAAGACTCAGGAGATCGCTGAGAAGCAGTACAGAGAGGACTACGGCTGGACAGACGAAATGATAGATATGTGGCACAAGACAAAGGAGCTTACCAACGAAAATCCCGTTATCGACTTCTATGCAGGCACTTCCTCCAATATATACGATATGGTGCATAATCCCATCAAGGACGCTTCCTACAACGGCAAGGACTGGGCTACCACCCGTGACGAGATCAGCGGTGCTGTTCAGACCGAGATAGACGAACTTAATAAGAAAATCGAAGAGAATTTCTGATTTGAAAGGAACAAATTATGGTTAATTTCACAGGCTACAAAAAAGGAGTAAACTTAGGCGGATGGCTTTCTCAGTGCTGCCATACCAAAGAGCATTACGACAGCTTTATCACCGAGGAGGATATCATCAAGATAGCTTCATGGATGGTTGACCACGTTCGTCTTCCAATTGATTATAATCTGCTTGAAGACGAAAACGGCAATTTCAAGGAAGATGGCTTTGCATACATCGACAATGCCATAAGCTGGTGCAAAAAATCGGGACTTAATATTATCCTTGATCTTCACAAGACAGCAGGATATTCATTTGACAAGGGCGAGGGAGAATCGGGATTTTTTGAAAGCTCTGTTTTGCAGGAACGTTTTATGAAGCTTTGGGAACGTATCGCAGAGCGTTATGCGGTAAGCGACGGCACTGTTGCATTCGAGCTTTTAAATGAAGTTACCGAGCAAAGCTGCAGCGTTACCTGGAACAAGCTTATAAAAAGCTGCATTGAGCGTATCCGCAGACTTGCTCCCGATACCATTATTCTCGTGGGCGGATACTGGCAGAACAGTCCCGATGCCGTTCCCGACCTTGAAGCTCCTTTTGATGACAAGGTTGTGTATAATTTCCACTGCTATGACCCTATGAATTTTACTCATCAGGGCGCACACTGGGTCGAGGGAATGGACACAAGCTTCAGAATGAGCTTTGACAAATGCGACCCGCCCGTAACTCCCGATTTTTTCATTGACAGATTCAGCCGTGCATATGAAGCTGCAAAGAAAAACGACACCGTGCTGTACTGCGGCGAATACGGCGTTATTGAAAATGCCGACCCCGAGGACGCTCTAAAATGGTTCAAGGCAATAAATGCCGCATTTGACAGGCTTGATATTTCCCGTGCTGTCTGGAGCTACAAGGAAATGAATTTCGGTCTTGCAGATGACAGAATGGACAGCGTAAGAAATGAACTGATACATTATTTGTAATATTGCTTTTCTTTCCTCCGTTTTTGAACCGGTCTGTTGCACTGATGCAGCAGACCGGTTTATTGATTGTTATTCTAAGGAAACGCTGAATAATGCGAAGCAATCGTTTCGCCGTTTTGAGGAACGCTCGAAAATCCGTCACTGAGAGGGTGACGAAAAACGGCTGAAACGATTTATTCAGCGTTTTCCTATTATTGACCATTTCAATCAGATGTGCTTTTCTGAATAAACCAATTTACCTGCGGAAATATAATCAATGAAGGCAATATAGAATTTGCGTAAAAATCTTAATGTTAAGGTGGATATATGAGCAATAAACTTAAGGACGAAAACAGCCCCTATTTGCTCCGGCACGCAGATATTCCCGTAAACTGGTATCCATGGTGTGACGAAGCCTTTGAAAAGGCAAAAAACGAGGACAAGCCGATATTTCTCAGCATAGGCTACAGCACCTGCCATTGGTGTCACGTTATGGCGCATGAAAGCTTCGAGAGCAAAACAACCGCTGTTATTCTCAATAAACATTTTGTATCAATAAAAGTTGACCGTGAGGAGCGTCCCGATATCGACAGTGTGTATATGTCGGTGTGTCAGGCTTTTACGGGAAGCGGCGGCTGGCCCATGAGCATTTTTATGACATGGGATAAAAAGCCGTTTTTTGCAGGGACATACTTTCCTGTTAATTCCCGATACGGTGTTCCGGGCTTTGCCGACCTGATGAATGCGATCTCGGAGCAGTGGAGCATTAACCGCATAGTCGACATAATAAACGTTATTCCCCGAAATGAGGAATTTATGAAGCCGGAGATCAAGCTGAAAACAGGCATAAACCACGATTTTGCGTATGTCAGAGGGCGTAACCTTAACAGTTGTCATTCGGATCATATTTGTTACATAATGATACATAACAAAAAATAAAAAAAACCTTTACAAAATCGTTGAAATACTGTATAATAAATATAAATCTAACTATGTCAGAAAAAGTCTGTTGTTAGCACTTCCCAAAATACATGAAAAAACGAAGAGAATCTTATGTATCATTTACTAATTGTTGACGACAACAAGACCAGCTTGTCTGCCGCTAAAAGCACTCTTTCCGAAAAGTATAAGGTAACCGCTGTAACATCGGGCACACAGGCGCTTCAATTTCTGAAAAACAACACCTGTGATCTTATCCTTTTGGATATAAATATGCCTGATATGGACGGGTTTGAGGTAATGGCTCAGATAAAGGCTGATCCCGACCGCTGTTTTATCCCAATAATCTTCCTTACTTCTGACAATGATCCCCGTACCGAAAGCCGATGCCTTGAGGCAGGTGCTATGGATTTCATTTCAAAGCCCTTTGTGATGAATGTAATGCGTTCGAGAATAAGCCGTACTCTTGAGCTGGCAGAGCTCCGAAAGGATCTGTCGGGACAGCTTGAAGCACGTACAATGCACATAAAGTATATTCAGGAAATGATGGTCATGGGAATGGCAACAATGGTTGAAAGCCGTGACCTTTCCACAGGTGGACACATCAAGCGTACCAGTATGGTCATGAAAATTTTTGCGGAAAAGCTGTCAAAGGAACAGGATATCATGACAAAAAGCTTTCTTGATATGGTTATTCGGGCTGCCCCTATGCACGACCTCGGGAAGATATCCGTTGATGATAGAGTCCTTCGCAAGCAGGGCAAATTCACTCCCGAGGAATACGCTGAGATGAAAAAACATTCTGCCGAGGGTGCACGTATAGTGAGCCAGATACTTGAAGGAGTCGAAGAGGAGAACTTTGTGAAGATAGCCGCAAATGTTGCCCACTATCACCACGAAAAATGGGACGGTTCGGGCTATCCTGACGGACTGTCGGGAGAAGAAATACCGATCGAAGCAAGAATAATGGCGCTTGCAGATGTGTTTGATGCTCTTGTAAGCAAGCGGTGCTACAAGGAGGCATATTCATACGATACCGCTTTTTCGATAATAGACAGCTCCATAGGTACACATTTTGACCCTCAGCTCGGCAGGATATTTCTGAAATGCCGTCCTGAGCTGGAGGCTTTGTATAATATGGTCGGCATCGAGCAGGAATAAACAGGAGGAGTAATAATGATACTTATAGGAAAGAAAATGAGTCCGAAGGTTTCGTTCATTCTTTATGATGAAGAAGCAGGAAAAATATCCGAGGTCGGAAATAACGATATTACTGCAATGATACTTAATAAAATGATCATAAACGCTAAGCTGGAAAATACCGTTGTAAAAATGACCGACGGAACTCTTGCAGTCATTGATACTAAAAATGCAAGCTCTGTGTTCTATGTGCTCGGCTGTACCGAGGGAGTGTACTCTCTTATCGACGGAAACGGAGAGATATGGAAGATGAGCCTCAATGTGGCAAGAGTTTTTTTGGAACATGGGAAGAATAAGCTGACAAATGCAAAAATCAGTTCCAAGGGAATAGTCATAAATAAGCACCGCAGCTTTTCGACTGCTCTGAGCCGCTCGACAGAGCTTTATCGTCAAATGTGACACTACCGTTCAACGTCCGTCTTTCTTACTTATTTTTCCTTGCAAAATGCAAGTAATACTGCGAAAAAAATGACCCGTATTCCATTCATTAGAATACGGGTCATTTTATAGTAAACGACATAAATTACTTGACATTCGGCTTCCGCAAAAATCATATATGCAAATTTTTGCGGAGCCGAATGTAGAAATTTTAATGTCGTTTACTATGAATGCTGTAATTAATCAGTGCCTTGTATATGATCACTGAACATTTGCCAGGGAAGCATTGAAATCATCAATCAGAACTTCCGCTGCGTCAACAAGAGCCTCTCTGACAGAAGGCCAGTCATGACCGTAGAAGGGTGCACGGATACCTGTTTCGCCGCCGTCAATAATGTTGTAAAGATCGGTGGGACAGCCTGTGTGGATCGTGTACATTGGGTGCTCGTTGGTCATTTCAGTAATTCTGTCACGCATTTCAAGCATTTCATCTGTCCAGCCATAGTCATCTCTGTGCTTCTGATTTGCGATCTCGATAGTTCCGGGATCCTGATTTGAAGCGAGGATACATTCCATGAATCTTGCAACGCCCACGGGATTCTGAGCGCCCTTGCAGAGCATGTAAGCTTCCATACCTGCAGGGAGATAGTATTCGTCACTTGTGTCGCACTTAGGGATAGGAACGAACATTACATCGCCTGCTTCGCCGTAAGTGGGCTGCCAGATATCGGGAGCGGATTCAAGAGTATAAAGACCGTCGATATAGAAAAGCTCCTTGCCTTCGCCGATGAATTCGGGGTGAACCTGCCAGTTGAAAATGTTCTTGTCGAGAACAAGTCCGAAGTTGTTCAGGTCGTACATGAAATTCATTGCGGATTCGAGTCTTTCGTCAAAAAGGTTATGTACAAGCTTTCCGTCCTTCAGCTCAACGGGAGCAACTCCGCATGTGAGCATGAGCGGTGTTTCGTTGAACCATCCGTCAAGACCGTAGCATTCATTGTCGGCATCTACAAATTCCGAAAGCATATCCTTGAATACTGACCATGTCCACTGATCGTTGTTGAGAAGATCTTCGGGATCGTCGAAACCGTATTCTTCAATGGTTTTCTTGTTGTAGATAACTACCATTCCGGGAGAAGCGGCAGTAGCGATAAGATAATGCTTGCCTCCAAGCTCAAACTGGTCGTTGAGTGCCTTTACGTTCGACCACAGCTCGCTGTCATAGTCGATGTATTCGTCAACAGCTTCAAACTGACCGTTCGGCACGCCCTTAGGGAAGGAGTCAAGGTCGCCGCCTGCGATGAAGTCGATTCCCTCGCCTCCGAGTATCTTTGTGGAAAGGTCGGTAAAACGGCTGCTCCATGTTGTGGGAATGTATTCGATCTCTCCGCCGTATTTGGTTTCAAAAAGCTCAAGAGAAAGTGCCTTTGTATTGCCCGATGTGGTCGCATGGAACGGATCGTAGAATGAGAACCACTTGATGGTTTTGTTTTCAAGCTCTTCATCGGAAAGAAGATCGGCAACGTTGTCAACCGTTTCCTTGTCCTCGGCTGCAAGAGTTTCCGTGTTGATCTCAACGGTCACACCCGTTGTCGTGGTGATCTCGGCTGTTGTTTCTTCGCCTGAGCCGTCACTTCCGCAGGCAGCAAGTCCGACAGTCATAGTCAGGGCCGTAAGACCTGCAATTATCCTTTTGTTTTTTTTCATAAATCATTCTCCTTAAATGTCATGATAGGGGAGCCGCCGACCGATGCATTACATTTATACCGACTGTCATTCAGTGACGTTTCCCTGTTTTATGGGTATAACTTTATGTTATTATACCATTTTTTTATATACCTGTCAACGTTTACATTGTACATTCCGCACATATTCCTGTTGGTAAATTTGCATAAAATATTGTTGATCTGCTGCTTCAAAAATTTACCTTTGAATTGAAAAAAAGATGCAAAATCTGCGGTCAATTTTATTAAAATCACTTGCAATTTACTGAAATATGGTATATAATATACAAAAGTATCGGCAGTATGCCGAAATGTTTTTCCGACAAAAAAATTTTTAGATAGGTGGTTAATTGACATGCTGGAAGATATTATCAGCTACGTATGTGACTATTCCTCGCAGAAAGTGAAAATCTCCAAGGGTGCGGTTATTCTTATAGCCCTTGCTTCCTTTATTATCGGACTGCTTACAGGTACAGTCATCGCCAAAGCATCGTGCGGAAAGAAGGGTGTTGTCAAGTTCTCGGGCAGGGATTTTGACGCAGATGAATATGTGCGCACTCTGAATTTCGATGACGAAGAGGAATAAGCTCTGTTCTTTTTAAAATACTCAGCAAAGGAAAAATCAAAATATGAAATTAGGTATGGTTGGTCTTCCCAACGTGGGAAAAAGTACCCTTTTTAACGCTCTGACAAACGCAGGAGCCGAGTCGGCAAACTATCCGTTCTGCACTATCGAACCCAATGTGGGTGTGGTTTCGGTTCCCGATGAACGTCTTGACAAGCTCCGTGAAATGTATAACCCCGACAAGTTTACCCCTGCGACCCTTGAATTTGTGGATATTGCGGGACTTGTAAAGGGTGCGTCCAAGGGAGAGGGACTTGGAAACAAGTTCCTTGCCAATATTCGTGAGGTTGACGCTATAGTCCATGTTGTCCGCTGCTTTGAAGATCAGAACATTATTCATGTTGACGGAAACATTGACCCTGCAAGAGATATCGAAACAATTGACCTTGAGCTTATCTTTTCCGATATCGAAATGCTTGAAAGACGTATCGACCGCACAAAGAAGCTTATAAAGGGCGACAAGAAGTATCAGGCTGAGCTTGAATTCCTTGAAGCGCTGAAGGCTCATCTTGAAGAGGGACACAGCGCTCGTTCCTTCGGATTTACCGAGGAGCAGGAGGAGATAATTTCCTCAACTCCGCTGCTTTCGTCAAAGCCTGTTATCTACGCCGCAAACCTCAGCGAGGAGGATTTCAAGAACAATATCGACACCTCGGTGCATTACAAGACGGTATGCGACATCGCCGAGAGAGAAAAGGCTGCTGTTCTCCCTATCTGCGCTCAGCTTGAAGCTGAAATATCGGATATGGACGAAGAGGATAAGACAATGTTCCTTTCCGAGCTCGGACTTGAAGTTTCGGGTCTTGACAGGATAATCAAGGAAGGCTACAGTCTTTTGGGACTTATCTCCTACCTTACCGCAGGTCAGCCGGAGGTAAGGGCTTGGACTATAAAGAAGGGCACAAAGGCTCCTCAGGCTGCGGGAAAGATACACAGCGATTTTGAAAAGGGCTTTATCAGAGCCGAGGTCGTTTCCTTCGACGACCTTATGGCATGCGGAACAATGGCTGCCGCAAAGGAAAAGGGTCTTGTCCGTTCCGAGGGCAAGGAATATGTTATGAACGACGGAGATATTGTTTTGTTCCGATTCAACGTTTGATCGTATGATATTAGTCCGATTTATCCGAAAGGTGGTTATTGTGCATGAAAAGACATGAAAATCTTAATTCGGCAATTATTTCCTTTGCCGCCGCTGTAGTTTTTGCGGGTATCGGCGTTATAATATCCATTCTGCTTGCACCCTATGTTGACGGAGAGGAGGTCGCATATCTTTTTATCCGTATGCTGCCCCTTGCGTTTTACTGTATCGGCGCTGTTTTTGCGGTGTTCGGCATCATGGCACTTATCAATGAAAGAGCTGTTGAAAACGGTGAGATCATCGAAGCAAAGATCACCGGTATAAATGAGTACTTTGTCGGAAAGGGAACAGAGGACGTTCATTACAATCTTTTTGCGGAGTATACTGTAAACGGCAGAAAATACCGTTTCACAAAAAAGAATATGGATTACAATCCGTCAAAGAATCTGCCGAACGGTCTTGTTCAGGTCAAGATCAATCCTAAAGATCCGAGGCAGTATTATGTAATGCTTAAGTGATCCGAATAAAAAATACATAAATATATTGATACGGGGCTTTGTTTTTTTGCGGTAATGCAGTAAAACCAAGTCCCGTTTTCTGTTTGATTTGTTTGTTTTGGCTATTTAAAAAAAAGAGTCGTTGTGATATAATTTATATTGGATTTTTATATTAACGGGAAGTATGTCTGAAAGGATAGGTCATATAATATGAGTTTTGTTTCGGTAAAAAATGTGTATAAGCGCTATGTTATGGGCGAGGTCACCATTACCGCATCGGACGGTGTAACATTTGATATAGAAAAGGGAGAATTTGTGGTCATCACAGGCGCAAGCGGTGCAGGAAAGACTACCGTTCTCAATCTGCTCGGAGGTATGGACAGCTGTGACGAGGGCAGCATTATTGTGGACGGCAACGATATTGCCAAGTATAACTCAAAGCAGCTTACAGCCTACCGCCGAAACGATATAGGCTTTGTTTTTCAGTTTTATAACCTTGTGCAGAACCTTACTGCCAAGGAAAATGTGGAGCTTGCGGCTCAGATATGCAAGGACAGCAGCGACGCTGCCGAGGTACTGAAGCAGGTGGGACTTGAGGACAGGCTTGACAACTTTCCTGCACAGCTTTCGGGAGGAGAGCAGCAGCGTGTGTCCATTGCAAGAGCCCTTGCAAAAAATCCGAAGCTCCTGCTCTGCGACGAGCCTACGGGCGCTCTCGATTACAACACGGGCAAAACTATCCTTGCACTTCTCCAAAAGACCTGCCGTGAAAAGGGCATGACCGTTGTCGTGATAACCCACAACTCGGCAATAACCCCTATGGCGGACAGAGTGATAAAGATCAAGAACAGCAAAGTCGCAAAGATATCACTGAACCCAAATCCGACCCCTGTGGAGAATATTGAATGGTAAGGCGGAATGTATTTTCGGAAAGGAAGATAATCAAATGAAAAATACTCTTGCACTGAATACTCTCCGCAGTATCAAGCGCTTTCCGGGAAGATTTACGGCGATCATGGCTATTATTGCCATAGGCTGTGCCTTCTTTTCGGGAGTAAAGGCTGCCTGTCCCGATATGAAAAACTCGGCATGGGATTATTACAACAAGCAGTCCCTTGCGGATATACAGCTTAAATCCACTCTCGGCTTTGACGATGAGGATGCGGATATTCTTATGGAAAGCGGATATTTTGACAGCGCCTATGCAGGATATTCGGCAGACCTTTTCATAAAAGGCTCAAGCGGCGATTCTGCGGTCAAGGTCATGTCCTATTCGGAGGATTATCCCCTGAATAAGCTTTATCTAACGGAAGGACGGCTGCCCGAAAGCGCAGATGAATGTGTTGCCGATTCTCATCCTAAGGCAGGAGTTGATATAAAGATCGGGGATAAGATAACCTTGTTTGCCGACGAAAGCTCGGAGGTTTCGGACGTTCTTTCACGAACAGAGTATACTGTCGTAGGTCTGACCGATTCACCCCTTTACGTTTCCTTCGACAGGGGAGCAACAACTATCGGCAACGGTACACTTTATGCTTTTATCTATCTTCCCGAGGAGAACTTTGCTTACGACTGTCCGACGGATATTTACCTGAGAGTTTCGGGGGCGGACGCTGCGAATGTCGAGCCTTTTTCGGAGAAATATGACAGCATTGTCGCCGAGGCTGAGGACTATATCGAGGGAATTGCGGCGGAGCGACTCGTAGCACGGAGTGATGTGATTCGCAGCGATGCCGAGGAGGAGCTTTCCGAAGCAAGAACCAAGCTTGCCGACGCCGAAAAGGAATATACCGACGGCAAGGAGGAGTACAACAAGGGATATAAGGAATATTCCGATGCATATGATACATTCAGCGAGAACAAGACGCAGTATGACGAAGCCTATGCCGAATACGAGCAGAGCGTTTCCGACCTTGAAGAGGCAAAATCAAACATAGATGCTCTCGAATATACCTGTCCCGAAATTGACAAATACCTTGAAACCTACAAGGATAAATATATCAAGGTGCTGCCCAGCCAGCTTCTTGACGCTATCAGAAACTATCAGGAAATTTATGATGCAAATTATGTTGAAGCTCAGATAACCGAGCTTCTTGCGGTTTATATAATTACCGACCCCGAAAAGGACCCTGTTACAAAGGAAAACGCCTATGCGGCAATATATGCCCTTAATACTGAGGTAAAGAACGCCGTTGAAGGTCTTAGAGCACAGGCAGACGCAAACAAAGCTGCACTTGATGCCGCAGGAAAACAGCTTGAAGAAACCAAAGCCCTCCTTGATGAATACGAAAGCGAGCTGAAAGATTCCAAGCACACCCTTGACGATGCCAAAAAAGAGCTTGACGAAGCGGAAACTAAGCTCAGCGACGCAAAAACGGAGCTTTCCGATGCGGAAGCCGAGCTTGAAGAATCCCTTTCCGACGGAGAGTGGTATGTCCGGAACAGGGGAGAGTTCAATCCCGGCTGCCTTTCGTTCGGAGAAGATGCCGAAAGAGTTGACGCTATCGCCGCAGTTTTCCCTCTGTTCTTTATCCTTGTTGCTGCACTTGTATGCTGCACAACGATGTCGAGAATGGTAGAGGAGGAGCGCACTCAGGCAGGAACGCTCAAAGCTCTTGGCTTCAGTTCCTTTTCCATAATAATGCAGTATGTTCTCTATGCGGCTGCGGCGAGCGTTATAGGCAGTGTTATCGGAACGGTGATAGGCTTCCAGCTTCTGCCGAACATCATATTCGACGCATACGGAACGATGTACAACTACCCCTATTTCTATTCGCCCTTTATGCCGATGTTTGCCCTTGGCTGCCTCGGAGTGTCGCTGCTCTGCACCTGCCTTTCGGCAGTTTATACAGCAGCTTCGGAGCTTACGGGAAAGCCTGCCGCACTTATTCGTCCGAAGGCTCCCAAAAACGGAAAGCGTATCTTTCTGGAGCGCATTACCTTTCTCTGGAAAAGAATGAGCTTCTCGCACAAGGTAACCTTCCGAAATCTTCTCAGATATAAAAGCAGATTTTTCATGACCCTTATCGGTATCGCAGGCTGTACCGCTCTTCTGCTGACAGCTTACGGTCTGAAAAGTGCCATCGCCTGTATTGCCGACAAGCAGTATAACGATATCTTTATATATGACGCACTTGCCATAGTTGACAGCGGTGCGGACGATACCGAAAGAAATGAAATAAACAACTTCCTTGACAGCAGTTCGGTGAAGAACATACATATGAACGTTGTGCAGGAAAATGTAACGGTATATTCCGACAGCACACAGTTTGATTGTTATCTTCTTGCGCCCGAAAGTACTGAGGAAATGAAAAAATATATCATTCTCAAGGACAGAAAAAGCGGCGAGCCGATTCCTCTTGACGGCAGCGGAGCGGTGATAAACGAAAAGCTTGCCCGTCTGCTTGACGTATCCGTGGGGGATATGATATCTGTTGATTCCTCTCTGCCCTTTACCGTAAGCGGCATATGCGAGAATTACACATATAATTATGTGTACATGACCATGGATATGTATAACGAGCTGTTCGGTGAGAGCAAGACCAATATGATACTCATGGAAATGGAAGAAGAACCCGATGAAAGCATGAGGACTGAATTTTCTTCGGGACTTATCGCAAAGGACGGTGTTATCTCCGTTTCATTCCTGACGGATGGCGCAAGCACATTCAGAAAGCTTGTTTCAAGCCTTAATCTTATCGTTGCGGTAATTATCGGATTTGCAGGGGCGCTTGCCTTTGTAATTCTCTATAACCTTGTAAGCATAAATATAAACGAGCGCATAAGGGAGCTTGCCACAATAAAGGTTCTTGGCTTTTTCGACGGAGAGGTCAGCGCATACGTTTACCGTGAGAATACAATTTCCGCATTCATAGGTATAGTTGTCGGACTTGTTCTCGGAATTTTCCTTGAAAAATTCGTGGTGCGGACCGCCGAAGTGGACGTTGTAATGTTCTCTCCCGATATCGAGCTGAGCAGCTTTGTGCTTGCGGCTCTTACAACAGCGTTCTTTGCCGTTCTCGTAAACTTCTTTATGTATTTCAGACTGAAGAAAATAGATATGGCGGCTTCCATGAAGGCGATCGAGTGATACTTCTGACTTATAATATTGACTACTTGCACAAATATTCGGATTATTTTTGATAAAATTTGCTATGTTGATTATTGACATCGGCATAAAAAAGTAATATAATAAAAAAGCTGTGTCATGCTCAGTGCTTCGGTGTTTTCCGAAGTACAGCATGACAGTTTTTTGTTTTTGGTATAAATATAATGGGATAAGGGTGGTTATTTGTGTTGATAAAGCAGTATGTCGGTATACTGAAAAGAGAATTTTCGGGGTACAACGCAAAAAAATTCGGTCAGGACGTTCTTGCAGGCGTAACGGTAGCGGCGGTAGCACTGCCGCTGGCTCTTGCATTCGGTGTCAGCTCGGGTGCAACGGCTGCATCGGGCCTTGTGACCGCAATAATTTCGGGACTTATCATCGGTGTCTTGTCGGGAGCCTCATATCAGATAAGCGGACCTACGGGCGCTATGACTGCCATACTTGTTTCCCTCGTTGCTCAGTACGGCATACAGGGCGTTTTCGTTGCAAGCCTTCTTGCAGGCATACTGCTTCTCATCTGCGGGATATTCAAGCTCGGCGGACTTGTTTCCTATCTGCCGTCGCCCGTTATTACAGGCTTTACAAGCGGTATCGCAATAATTATCGCTCTCGGTCAGATAGACAACCTCACGGGCATGCACGGAAGCGGTCTTACGACCCTTGCCAAGATAGCAAGCTACTTCACAACTCCTCAGACGCCGAATTTTACTTCTATAATCATCGGCGTGTGCGTTATCGTATTTATGTTTATCTATCCGAAGAAGCTTGGTCAATACTGCCCGGGTTCGCTTGCAGCAATTATCCTTGCAACAGCCGCAAACGCTATCTTCAAATTTGACGTAAGCGTTGTCGGAGCTATCCCTAAGACTATCTTCCTCGATGACAGACTTGACCTTTCAAAGTTTGATATGAATAACCTTGGCAATATGATCATGCCTGCCATTTCCATTGCCGCTCTCGGACTTATCGAGTCGCTCCTTTGCGGCGCTTCCGCAGGACGAATGAAAAATGAAAAGCTTAATGCGGACGTTGAGCTTGTGGCGCAGGGTATCGGCAATATACTTCTCCCGTTTTTCGGCGGAGTCCCCGCAACCGCAGCCATTGCACGTACAAGCGTTGCCATAAAAAGCGGCGGACAGACAAGACTTACATCTGTTATCCATGCGGCAGTTCTTCTCCTTTCGATGTTCGTTCTGGGCGGAGTAATGTCAATGATTCCTCTTTCCGCTCTTGCAGGCGTTCTTATCGTTACCGCTTGGAGAATGAACGAGTGGGAGGTAATCAAGTCTATTTTCGGCAAGAAGCTGAAAACAGCTATCTTCCAGTTCCTTATTACAATGTGCGCAACTGTCGTATTTGACCTTACAAAGGCTATCGTTATCGGAGTTGCCTTCTCGCTTATCATGTTCGTGGTCAAGGTTTCGGATATGCAGATAACCGTTTCCGAGGTCGATCCCGAAAAGCTTGACGAAGAACACGTTGACCCCGAAAAGCTCAGATATACCTGCGTCGTTTACATAACAGGTCCTCTCTATTTCGGCACCTGCGCAAAGCTTGAGGAGAAGATAAGCTCTCTCGGAGATAACTACAATATCATCTTTTCCATGAGAGGAGTTACTGTAGCGGATATTTCGGGAATTGAAGCTCTTCACGAGTACTGCGAGCGCCTAATCTCTCAGGGCAGAATGATATATTTTTCCTGCGTCCAGCCACCTGTAATGGACCTTATCGAACGAACGGGACTCAAGGAAGAGCGTTTCAAGCATGATATGTTCTTCTGGAGCACAGATAAGGTTTTCGAGCATATTTCAAGTCTGTAATAATAATGATGAAAAGCCGGTACTATTTTGTGCCGGCTTTTGTTGAATAAAACAATTTTTTCCGAAACTGTGTTTTTCCAAAAAAATAAATATTTTTAAAAAACTATTGGCAAAACCTAAAATATGTGATATAATATCCGTTAGAAGGCTGTGCCTTGTGAAACTTACATATTTTGGCATTTTGTTCCGCATGATAACTGCGGAACTGTATTTGCGGATATTGTTGTGAGTAACGATAACTACCGCTTAGCTTTGAAAGGATGGTCATTTCAATGAACGAAAAGGAACTTTATTCTCTCTGGTGCGAAAAGGCTGTGGACGATCCCGATCTTCAGACGGAGCTGAAATCTATTGCAGGCGATGACGATGCGATCACCGACAGATTCTACCGTGATCTTGAATTCGGAACCGGCGGACTCAGAGGCGTTATCGGAGCAGGCTCCTACAGAATGAATATTTATACTATCAGACGTGCAACTCAGGGTCTTGCGGATTACGTAAAGGAAGCATTTGCAGAGCCCAGCGTTGCTATCGCTTATGACAGCCGTATCAAATCAGATGTTTTTGCAAAAACGGCTGCTTCCGTTCTTGCAGCAAACGGGATCAAGGTACATATCTATTCCGAGCTTATGCCTACCCCTATGCTCTCATATGCCGTAAGAGCTCTCAAGTGCAGCGCAGGTATCGTTGTAACAGCATCTCATAACCCTGCAAAGTACAACGGCTACAAGGTTTACGGTGCTGACGGCTGCCAGCTCACACTCGATGCAGCAGCTATCGTGCTTAAGAATATCAACAGCGTTGAAATGTTCGGCGGAGCAAAGGTAATGGATTTCGAGGACGGACTTGCAAGCGGAATGATAAAATATATCGGTCAGGACGTTATCGACAGCTACCTTGACGAGGTTTCCAAGCAGGGTATCCACACCGATCTTGTTAAGACAAGCGGACTTAAGGTCGTTTACACTCCTCTCAATGGCACGGGAAACAAGCCTGTAAGAGCTATTCTCAAGAAGATAGGCGTTGATGACGTTACCGTTGTTCCCGAACAGGAATACCCCAACGGAAACTTCCCCACATGTCCTTTCCCGAACCCCGAGATCAAGGAAGCTCTTGCTTACGGACTCAAGCTTTGTGAAACCGTAAAGCCCGACCTTCTCCTTGCTACAGACCCCGACGCTGACCGTGTTGGTATCGCAGTTCCTTCAGACAACGGCTACGTTCTCTTTACAGGAAACGAAGTGGGCGCAATGCTCCTCGAATACATCTGCTCCGAAAGAACAAAGATGGGCACAATGCCCGAAGAGCCTGTTGCGGTAAAGACTATCGTTACAACGGATATTGCCGCTAAGATCGCCGAGGAATACGGCGTTAAGCTTATCGAAGTTCTTACAGGCTTCAAGTTCATCGGCGAGCAGATAGGCTTCCTTGAGAACAAGGGTCAGGCTGACAGATATATCTTCGGCTTTGAAGAGAGCTACGGATATCTTGCAGGCTCCTATGTACGTGATAAGGACGCTGTAGTTGCTTCAATGCTCATCTGCGAAATGGCTGCGTTCTACCGCACAAAGGGAATCTCCCTGCTCCAGGCAAGAGAGAATATGTACAAGAAGTACGGTGTATATGTTCACACTCAGTCTTCCTTCGTATGCGAGGGCGCAACTGGTATGGAGCGCATGAAGGAGATCATGTCCGGTCTGCGCACAAATACACCTTCCGAGATAGGCGGACTTAAGGTAACACGCTTTGAGGATTATGCCGCAAGCACATCTGTTGACATTGAAACGGGCGCAAAGACAATGCTTACTCTTCCCAAGTCCGATGTTCTTACCTTCAAGCTTACAGACGGCGCAAGCGTAATTATACGTCCTTCGGGCACAGAGCCTAAGATCAAGGCATATTACACAACAACAGGCGCAACACGTGAAGAAGCTGCCGCTCTTGAAAAGACGATCTCGGCTGATTTTGCAAAGAAGCTCGGTTTCTGATAAAATGATCTGAACGGAATTGCCGCTGTACCTATAATACTAAAAACCAATAAAACTGTAGACAAAAAATCTTCGCATAATCCATATATGCAAGATTATGCTCGATTTTTTGTACAGTTTTTAAATGGTTTTTAGTATAAACAGTACAGCGGTTTTTTCGATTTTTTGGTGAAAGGAAATTCGGATATTGAAACGAACAGTCATAGGAATACTTGCCCACGTTGACTCGGGAAAAACGACCCTTTCCGAAGCAATGCTTTATTGTTCGGGGGAGATACGCAGGCAGGGGAGAGTTGACAATGGCGACGCATTTCTCGATACTCATGAGCTGGAACGCCGCCGTGGAATAACGATATTTTCCAAGCAGGCGGTCATGCATATAGGCGAAAGTACCTTTACGCTGCTGGATACTCCGGGGCACGTGGATTTCTCCGCCGAGGCGGAAAGAACGCTTAACGTGCTGGATTATGCGATTCTCGTTATCAGCGGTACTGACGGAGTTCAGAGCCATACGGAAACCCTCTGGCGGCTGCTGATGCGGTACAATGTCCCTGTTTTCATTTGCGTGAACAAAATGGATATCTCCGAGCTTTCCCGTGAGGAGCTTATGGAGAATATCCGCTCCCGTCTTTCGGATAACTGCGTGAATTTTTGCTGCTCCGATGAAGAGCTTTTGGAAAGTCTTTCCCTGTGCAGCGAGGAGCTGATGAACAGCTGCCTTGAAAGGGGAGAGATATCCGACGATTCCGTAATTTCTGCCGTGAAAAACCGTGAAGTATTCCCTTGCTTTTTCCTTTCCGCCCTAAAGACCGACGGAGTAAGAGAATTTCTTTCCTCTCTCGACAGATATACTGCTATGAATGAGTACGGAAACGATTTCGGGGCAAAGGTATTTAAGCTCGGCGAGGACGAGCGTGGCGGAAGGCTTGCTTATATGAAAATCACTGGCGGCAGGCTTAATGTCAAGGACGTTATCGACATTGGCGGGAAAAAAGAAAAGGTAAATCAGATACGAATCTATTCGGGAGAAAAATTTGCCCCTGCCGATACAGTCTTTCCGGGGACAGTCTGTGCGGTCACGGGACTTACGGAGGTGCATACGGGAGATTGCCTCGGTGCGGAAAAAAGCTTCCGAGCGCCCGTCCTCGAACCTGTGCTGACCTATCGTGCGGAGCTTCCGCAGGGCACGGACGTTCATGAAGCGCTGATGAATTTCCGAAAGCTTGAGGAGGAAGACCCACAGCTGCACGTTATCTGGAATGAGCGCCTTCAGGAAATACACGTTCAGCTTATGGGAGAGATACAGCTGGAGATACTGCAAAGCATATATGTCCACCGCTTCGGAACGGAGATAACCTTCGGCCACGGAAATATTGCCTATAAGGAAACTGTTTCTTCCGCCGTGGAGGGAGTCGGTCACTATGAACCCCTCCGCCATTATGCCGAGGTTCATCTGATACTTGAACCGCTGCCTTCGGGAAGCGGACTTGTTTTCGGCTCAGACTGCCGTGACGATGACCTTGACAGGAACTGGCAGCGGCTTATTCTTACACATCTTGCGGAAAAGGTCCATGTCGGTGTCCTTACAGGCTCACCCATAACTGATATGAAGATAACTCTGACAGCGGGGCGTGCCCACCCGAAGCATACCGAGGGAGGGGATTTCCGTCAGGCGGTCTATCGTGCCGTAAGAAACGGACTTATGCAGGCGGAAAGCGTTCTGCTTGAACCGTGGTACAGCTTCACCCTTGAAGTCCCCTCTGAGTGTATCGGCAGGGCTATCACCGACGTGCAGACCATGTGCGGCGAGTTTTCAGCCCCCGAAACAAAAGGGGAGATGTCACTGCTGTCGGGCAGCGCTCCTGCCGTTTGTATGCAGGATTATCAGAAGCAGGTCATAGCATACACAAGGGGCAGGGGAAGGCTCAGCTGTGAGGTCAAGGGGTATTTTCCATGTCATAACAGCAGCGAGGTCATTGAAAGCATAGGCTACGACTGCGAGAAAGATGTGGAAAACTCACCCGACTCCATATTCTGCGCCCACGGTGCGGGATTTCTTGTCAAATGGGATAAGGTGCCCGAATATATGCACCTTGAAGCGACTTTGAAGGAGGAAGAGCCTGAGGAGGAGATCGTCACTCCCGTCAGAGTACAGCGTTTCTGCGCACGTCTTGCAAGTGACGAGGAGCTGATGGAGATCTTTGAACGAACCTACGGGAAGATAAACAGAGATCCCCAAAACGCAATGAAAACTCCGCCGAAGGATAATCCCAAATATAAGACAAAGCCTTTGCCGAAAGGACCCGAATATCTTCTTGTGGACGGCTATAACATAATTTTTGCATGGGAGGAGCTTGCCGCCGCCGCAAAGGATAATCTTGACCTTGCACGGAGTATGCTTGCAAACAGGCTATGCAACTATCAGGGTTTCAGACAATGCGAGCTGATATTGGTCTTTGACGCATACAAGGTAAAGGGCGCTCACCGTGAGGTGGAAAAATTTCACAATATAACTATAGTGTACACAAAGGAAGCGGAAACTGCCGATATGTACATTGAAAAAACCTCTCATGAGCTGAGCAAAAGCAGACGTGTCCGTGTTGCGACTTCGGATAATCTTGAGCAGATGATAATTCTCGGAAACGGTGCATTCCGTGTTTCCGCCTCGGAATTTAAGCTTGAAGTAGAAGCTGTGGAAAAAGCGATCAGAGATTTTATTGGGCAATAGCATAATTTTGTATTGAAAATATGGATTTATTGTAAAAATATATAAAAATCCCTTGATTTTTTTGTTGATTGGTCATATAATACTGTTAGCACTCAAACATTAGAGTGCTAACAGTATTTCATTTATCGTGACAAACAGATAATAATAATCCTCAATTAAAAAGTGTACAAAAAATCAAGCAAAATTTTGCATATATGAATTTTGCGCAGATTTTTTGTCTACACTTTTATCGGGGATTAGTATAATTCGGTAAGAGATACGGCAAGGGGATTATTTCAGAAAAGAAGGAATAAAATGCTTAAACTGAAGAACATCGTAAAGAACTATACTGCCGGAGATACGGAGGTCGCCGCCTTAAAGGGAATAGATATAACCTTTAGGGAAAGCGAATTTGTGTCGATTTTGGGACCTTCGGGCTGCGGAAAAACTACCATGCTGAACATAATCGGCGGACTTGACAGATACACTTCGGGAGATCTTGTCATCAACGGAAAATCCACCCGTGACTTTAACGACGGCGATTGGGACTCCTACCGAAATCATTCTGTGGGTTTTGTGTTCCAGAGCTATAACCTTATCCCTCATCAGTCGGTCCTTGCAAACGTGGAGCTTGCCCTCACCCTGTCGGGCGTTTCCAAGGACGAGCGCAGAAAGCGTGCGGAGGAGGCGCTGAAAAAGGTAGGACTTGGCGACCAGATACATAAAAAACCAAACCAGATGTCGGGCGGACAGATGCAGCGTGTGGCTATCGCCAGAGCCCTTGTCAATAACCCCGATATTCTTCTTGCGGACGAGCCTACTGGCGCTCTCGATTCGGAAACCAGCGTGCAGATAATGGAGCTGCTGAAAGAGATATCCAAGGATAAGCTTATCATTATGGTGACCCATAACCCCGAGCTTGCAAAGGATTATTCCACAAGAATAATCAGCCTTCTTGACGGAAAGGTGACAAACGATACCATGCCCTATATCCCCGATGAATCGGCGGAAGATGAGGAAAAAAAGCGTGCAGGCGAGGCAAAAAAAGTTCGCAAGCCGTCTATGTCCTTCGGAACGGCAGTTTCGCTGTCACTTAATAACCTGATGACAAAGAAAGCAAGGACATTTCTGACTTCCTTTGCAGGCAGCATAGGAATTATCGGAATTGCACTTATCCTTGCCATTTCAACGGGCGTAAACGACTATATAAACGACGTTCAGGAGGATACTCTTTCTTCCTATCCGATAACTATACAGGCTGAATCGGTGGATATGTCCGACCTGATAACAACTCTTATGGGCAGCAACGAAAATCAGGTTTCCCACGGAAAGGACAAGATATATTCTAATTCCGTAACATATGAGCTTCTTGATTCAATTACCGATACGGAAACAACTTCAAGCAATCTGAACGCTTTCAAAAAATTTCTTGAGAGCGAAACGGAGTTTGCCTCCGACAGCAAGTACAGCGCCGAAAACGCCCAAACAGACCTTAACAGCTGTATCAGCGCAATATCCTATACGTATGATATGGATATGAATATTTACACTAAGGATCCAGACGGAACTATTGTCAAATCGGACGTTATGGATCTGCTCAACGACCTTATGAGCAGCTTCTTCGGTTCGGATATTTCCATTGCGGATACGCCGATGCTGCAAATGTCTTCGGCAATGGGCGGCGGTTCGCAGTATGATGTCTGGGAGGAAATGCTTTCGGGCAGAAACGGCGAGCTTGTTAACGATCTGCTTCGTGAACAGTATGATGTCATCTACGGCAGCTGGCCTGAAAGCTATGACGAGATAGTGCTTGTAGTTGACGAAAACAACGAGATAAGCGACATTGCTCTTTACGCTCTCGGACTCAAAAACTCGGAAGAGCTTATAAAAGTCCGTGACGCTGTAATAAACGGCGAGTCGATAGAAACCGAAACAGAAAGCTGGGACTATGCGGATATGTGCTCAATGACCTTCCGCCTTGTTCCTTCCTGCGATATATGGCAGTATGACGAAATGTCAAAGACATACAGCGATCTTACTTCTACCGAAGCGGGAATGAATTATCTTTATGATAACGGTATCGAGCTTAGAATAAGCGGTATTATCCGTCCCTCAGAGGACGCAGTTGCCTCTATGCTCAAAGGTTCCATCGGTTATACATCAGCTCTTACAAACTATGTTATAAATCACTCCGAGGAAAGCGAGATCATAAAAGCTCAGCTTGCAGACAGCACAGTCGATGTGTTTACGGGAAAGACCTTCAAGGCAAACGCTCCCGAGCTTTCCGAGGATGAAAAGGCAGAGCTGTTTAAGGACTATGCCGCAGCTCTCACCGACAGCGAAAAGGCAGAGCTTTATGTAGCAATAATGTCAGTACCTTCCGATGAATTTGTAGCGTCTGCCGTTGAACAGCAGATGACGGGGATGACAAGAGAATCTATCGAGCAGATGATGTCACAGTCATATGCAGAGCAGACTGGCATGGATAACGAAAAGATAACCGAGTATATCTCTTCAATGGACGATGAAACTCTGTTCTCTTATCTCCGTGAATACATGGCTGAAGCGGTTAAAACTCAGTATGCCGAGGAGATACGCAGTCAGACGGCTCAGCTTTCCGCAGCTCAGCTTTCAGCCGCATTCAGCGGAGCACTTGCAGACTACACTACCGCTCAGCTTGCAGAATTTTATGAAACATACTGTCCGTCGGAATATTCCGATGCAACCTACGAGGATAACCTGAAGCTCCTCGGCGATGTTGATATAACAACACCAACTACCGTAAGCATCTATGCTTCCACCTTTGAGGACAAGGACATCATCGCAGATATTATCACCGACTACAACGACAGCGTTCCCGAGGACGAAACGGTAACATATACCGATTATGTGGCTCTTATGATGTCCTCCATAACAACGATAATCAACGTAATTTCCTATGTTCTCATTGCATTCGTGGCAATATCCCTTGTTGTATCGTCCATAATGATCGGAATCATCACATACATTTCCGTACTTGAAAGAACAAAGGAGATAGGTATCCTCCGTGCCATCGGCGCATCAAAGAGAGATGTTTCCAGAGTGTTCAATGCAGAAACCCTTATCGTCGGATTTACTGCAGGCGCAATAGGAATCGGCGCAACACTTCTTCTCTGTATCCCGATCAATATCATCGTACACAACCTTACGGGAATTTACAGCATTAATGCAGTTCTTCCTGCTGCCGCAGGAGTTATCCTGATACTTATCAGCATGTTCCTCACATTCATTGCGGGACTGTTCCCGTCAAGGATAGCAGCAAAGAAGGATCCTGTTATTGCTCTTCGTTCGGAATAATTTATATTTCAAAACAAAATGTGCGGAAAGGGGAGGTTAACTCCTCTGACCGCACGTTTTTATGTTTTCATATACAGTGATCAACAAAATCACTGTTTTTTCAAGTCAACGCAGGTAACGATCATTTCGCCCCTTCGGTTGTAGAACTTTGAAGAAATGGTCTTGCAGCTTTTTCCCGTTGCGTTGGATATGTACCAGCCCGAAATGAAAGGATCCTCGATCTGCTCAACAATAGCGTAGAAATAATTTTTGATATCATGATTAACTCCGATCAAAGCAGGATGATATCCTTCAAGTATCTCGGTATCGGGTGTCATAACGGTATTGGTGATCTGAAATCCCTTGTTGTTTATCAGAAAGGCACATTCGATCTCGGGGTGTTCGTTTACATATCGCATCAGTTCTTCGTTGTAATTTTCGTTGTCGAGGCAGGCAAGACGGTTTACAAGGTCGTAAATTATCCTCTTGTAGCTTTCGATCTTCATGCTGGCAACGGTTGAGTTTTTCTTTGTGGAAATATTGAGCCGCTGAGCAGCCTGCTCGATCTTGAGCCGTGCATCGTTTGTGAAGAGATAGTTGAACTGTTCGGGCTTCTGGAAATAAAAGCCTTGGAAATAATCCACTCCCATAAGGGTGCAGGTAATGACCTCGTCAACCGTTTCAACGCCCTCCGCAACGGTCATTGCGCCTATTTGTTTTGCGGTGTTTATTATTGAGCGGAAGACCTCCTGATTGTAGGTGTTGGAATCTATCTGCGCAACTATCGCCCTGTCTATCTTGATTATGTCGGGGTTTATAAGCATTATCCTGTTTAATGTGTCAAGGCCTGAGCTTACGTTGTCAAGGGCGATAAGGAAACCCTTTGAACGGTAAAAATCCACGAACATCATAAGGTTGTAGGAATCCTTAACCTGTGATTCGTTAAGCTCAATAACAATGTTCTGGGGGGATATCCTGTTTTCCATGGCAGTGCGCTGGATCTCGCCCGTGCCCGATGTTATGCCGTTTAAGACAGATGTTTCAAAGTTAATAAAGAGAGTTGGAGCGCTGCTTTCAGCGGAGAACGCTTTCATAGCCTTTTCACGGCATATCCTGTCGAGCTGAAGCGCAAGTCCCTGCTTTTTGGCATATTCAAAAAGGAAGTAGGGCGATACCGTTTCGCCATCGTAACGGCCTCTGGATAGAGCTTCAAGCCCGATGAATTTCTGGGTGTTCAGCGAATAGATCGGCTGAAAGTCCACATATATATCCTGTTTTTCTATGATTTCCTTAACGATTTCGGGAGTAATGTTCACATTGATTCTCCATTCTGATTAGTGTGGGAGTACAGCTTATACTAATAACCATTTGTTCTATGGATAAAGACGGTGGATAGAATACGACCAATCAAGGAAAACGACCGCAGGCAGGCTGCCGCCTGTCAAGGGAGTTTGACGCAGAGTGGGCGTATTATAGCCGCCGTATTTTATCCATAGGTTAAATGGTTATTAGTATTATGTCATGTCTTTATTGTTGTAGACAGACGCAGTTTTTTCGTCGTTGTCCTGCTCAAAAATTTTGACAGATATCCTGTTGTAAAGTCTGTACAGCTGCTGGGTGCTGTTTTCAATAAAGTAATAATATGCGAGATAAGCAAAGGTCAGCACAAGAAGCAGGGCACATACGGCAAGAAAGGCTGTCATTTCCGAAACGAAGAAAACAACAAGTCCGATAAAAAGCACAAGTCCCACAAAAACCGTAACGATAAGATGTATCAGCCGTTCATGCTGAATGAATCCGGTCTGGATAAGGAGTTCCTCACGAAGCTTTCTGAGGTCGGTGCCGTCGTCTGCAAGAGCTTTTTCGACAGAGGCAATATATGCACGGATATATTTTTTCACTCTATCACTCCTTCTGTGCTAAAATATATCAAGATATAATCATTATAACATATTATTTGTAAAATTTCAATAAATAGAGGAAAATATTTTCGACAGAATTGGAAAAATTATTATTAGAAACAGATTAAAGTTATCCGTAATTTATTGCATAATCGGATTCCTTGTGATATAATGTGAAAATAAAAGCAAAGGAGCTTAAATTTTTCGGAAAGGAGCTTTCGGGGAAAAAGTGTTTCCCACGGCAAAGCAATAAATATGACTCATTTAATTAATTATCTCAAAGGAATATGTATCGGTATAGCAAATGCGATACCGGGCGTCAGCGGCGGAACGATAGCGTTCATTTTAAAAATATACGACCGCCTTCTGGACGCCATTGACCTTCACCCCAAAAAACTGAAACAAAATCTCCCGTTTCTTGTCACGGTAGGACTTGGACTTCTGACAGGAGTTTTTCTTGCGGCAAAGGTGTTAAGTTACCTGTTCACCTACCATAATGTTCCGACGCAGTTTTTCTTTATCGGAATAATACTTGGCAGCCTGCCGATGATATTCCGTGAGTGCACTGCTGACGGAATGTTAAAGCCTATCCACATTCTGCCTTTTATCTTAGCCTGCATGGGAATAATAATTTTTAACAGTTTGCAGGAAAACACATTTTCATCTCAGCTGAATCCCGTGTCTATCATAATAATGAGCGCATTTTCGGCGGCGGCAATGCTCCTTCCCGGACTTAGCGGAGCATTGGTGCTGAAAATTCTCGGCGGATATGAGCTTGCAATGCAGGCAATAACGGCGCTTGATATAGGAACGCTGATATTTTATGCGATAGGTGTAGCGATAGGTCTGCTGGGTGCAGCAAAGCTCATATCCTTGCTGCTTGCAAAGTGCCGCAAGGGTACCTACTGCGTTATCCTCGGACTGATAATAGGTTCCATTCCTCAGATATATCCTATGGAATTTACATTCAACGCCGAGGGGATAATTGCAGCGGCAGTGCTTCTTGTGGGAATTTCTCTTCCGACAGTCATGGAGAAGGTAGGTTCAAAGAAAACTGCCGAAAAAAAGGCATTGGAAAATTGATCAGCGAAGCTGCTTACAGTTCTTATCAACCGATGGTTGATAAGAACTGTATTTTTTTCAACCGATGATCTCTTCACAAAGGGGATAATCCGAAGTATAATTTAAACAGCATAAAAAACACATTTACTTAAAAATTTTATGAAAGGCGTGAGGTTATGAATCTACCTATCGGTGCAAATCTCAGAAAACTCCGCAGTGAAAAGAATATCAGTCAGGAAAAGCTTGCCGAGGCTATCGGCGTGTCTGTTCAGGCGGTAAGCAAGTGGGAAAACGGACTGAGCTATCCCGATATCGAAAATCTTCCGACTATAGCGGAATATTTCGGCGTAACGCTGGATTATCTTATAACGGGAAAGACTGCCGTCAATGGTTCATTGCCGTCGGAGAAATGCGCAGAACTGCCCGATGACGATATTCTGCGCATTGTTCAGGCAAGAGGACGGACTATCCTTACGAAGGATAATTATGAGCGTGACAAGGTAATTGAGCTGAAAATGCCAAACGTTAATGTTCAGCCGAGGCTTGAAGTAAAAATAACGGGAAACTGCCATATTGACGGCGATATTAACGGAAGCGTAAGCTGCGATAACGGAGTTAATTGCGGAAATGTAGGAGGTCCTGTCAGCTGCGGTGACGGAGTAATATGCGGAAATGTAGGCGGAGCTGTCAGCTGTGGTGACGGAGTAATATGCGGAAATGTAGGCGGAGCTGTCAGCTGCGGCGACGGAGTAAACTGCGGAAATGTGGCAGGCTCTGTGGATGCCGGGGACGACGTTCACTGCGGAGATATAACCGGTACGGTGTCAAGCGGCGGAAACATAGATTGCGGCGTTATAATGGGCGGAGTAAAAAAATGTGAAGGCAATATAACCTGTCGGGAGATATCCGGTGCCGTCAGCTGCAGCGGCGAAATAAAATATACCAAATAAGCGAAGCTTTTCCGAATAGGACAAAAATCACCTTGAATATACATTGTTAAGGATAATTATCGGCATATTATCTTTTCAATGTATTTTCGAGGTGATATTTTTATGATAAGCGGACTGCTTGACTGGCTTGCGGAAAACCTTCTTTTCTTTGCTCTTCATATTGAAAACGGTACAATTTTTCCAAAGCCGCTCACCGCCGAGCAGGAGGAGGACTGCCTTGCTCGGATATCCAAAGGGGATAGGGAAGCACGTACAAAGCTTATCGAGCACAATCTGCGCCTTGTTGCTCATGTTGTAAAGAAATATTATTCGGTTTCCGCCGACACCGAGGAACTGATCTCTATCGGAACGGTGGGACTTATTAAAGCAGTTTCCACATACAACAGCACTAAATCTGCAAAATTTGCAACATATGCAGCAAAATGCATTGATAATGAAATACTCATGTTTCTGCGCAGCGCCAGAAAAAGCGCACGTGATGTATATCTCGAAGAGCCTGTAGATGTTGACAAAGACGGCAACAGCATGAGCCTGATGGACATAATCGCCGAGGACGACAGCATGGTGGACAAAATTGATATCATGATAAAATCAAAGCAGCTGTACACCTTTGTGGACAGCTGTCTTGACGAGAGGGAGAAGGAAATTATAATGCACAGATACGGTCTTTACGGCAGGGAACCGCTTACTCAGCGTGAGGTCGCCGAAAAGCTGAACATTTCCCGTTCCTATGTTTCAAGGATAGAGAAAAAAGCGCTTGAGAAGCTTCGGGATATGTATGAATAAAATGAGAAGTTGAATGATCTGCGAAAAATCTAAGGCTGCCGTTTACAAATAGCTGCAAATTAATCTTATATTTAAACTAAGGAAACGCTGAATAATGCGAAAAGATTTATTCAGCGTTTTCCTAAGGTATAGTTTTAAGCAGCCCACAATAATTCAACCCGCTGTTTTTCCTTCGCAGTATATTGGCAGTATTTTTCATATATGCAATTATAAAATTTTACAGAAAAATAACTTAAGATTTATATCCGAAGCGCTGTGCTTCTTGACATTATTCGTCCCAAAGTGATATAATTGATTATAAAGTGGTTCGTTAGGATCTTAGTGGTTTTTTTAAACGACATGACATCCAAAATAAGGAGATGAAGCAAAAATGACGTTTAATGTAACCGCAGAATGCATAGCTATGTACATATCCCTGATAATAGGTATCTCCGTTTCACTAAGTGTGGCTAAATGGAATAATGAAAAAAAAGTGTTCGTAGCCTGTGCCTTTTCAATTTCGTTAAGTTCGTTTTGTAATATACTTTCAGCTGTTTTTATAAATAATTACGGTATGGTGCCTGTCTGGGTGAATTATACCGTTACTATGCTGTATTTTGCTCTCCTGTTTATCACTCTGGCTATATTTTACGTGTATTTCCTAAACATTATTGAACGTGAGGACTCCGCATGGAAAAAACGTTATACAAAAGCGGTTGTCATTCCGCTGTATGCGTCCCTTGCTATAGTTTTTACCACACCCTTCACAAAACTGCTGTTCAGCTTTGATGAAAGCGGTTATGTCCGTGGGAAACTCAGCAAAATAACCTATGCGATCATGCTGTATGTGGCTTGTCTGATAGTTTATGCCGCTCTTAAAAACGGCAGAAAAACTACCTTCAGAGTAAAAATTCTTATCTCATTTTTCCCGATCCTCTCGGGAATGGTGATGTTGGTGCAGTTTTTTGTAGGCAATACCTTGCTTACAGGAACTGCTGCTCTCGGTCCGCTTCTTTTGATGTTCCTTTTTCTGGGCGCTGATATCGTGGATATCGACAGCAATACCGGCTTTTACGGCAGCAGAAGCTTTGTTGAAGCCGCAGCCAAACGGCTTCAGAAGAACTGTCGTTTCTGTTGTGTGCTGCTCAACGTGAACAACTCGCAGGAGCTGAAAGAAACATTCGGCAGACAAAAGCACAGACAGCTTATCACTCTTGCCGCAGTCAATCTTGAAGGCGTTATGCCGAGAGTGCCCGCATTCCGCTATTCCGAAAACAAATTTATTTTCATTTTTGATAAAATGTCGTTGGGGGATATAGGCGAGATAATTTCCGCAATGGACAATGAGCTTGAAAAGGAATTTACCTTCGACAATACTGTTATCAGATACAGAGTAAGCATAGCGGCAGTCAGCTGTCCCGATCAGGCAGAAACCGCCGAACAGCTGACTGAGCTTCTCGAATACTGCGCTCTTCAGGCAAAGAAGAGCAAGACTTCGAATATCTGTTACTGTGATGACAGTGCTCTTGCAAATATACGCCGCAAAAAAGAGATAACCGATATACTCAAGCGGGAGCTGAACTCAGAGGAAAATAACTTTGAGCTGTTCTATCAGCCTATTTATGAGGTTTCAAGCGGAAGATTCCGCACAGCGGAGGCTCTTATCCGTCTGAATAAAACGGAGATAGGTCCCATATATCCCGATGAATTTATCCCTATCGCCGAAGAAATGGGACTGATCGTACGTTTGGGAGAAATAGTTCTGGAAAAATCCTGCCGCTTTATCGCAGAGCTTATTAAGGAAAACATCGACTTTGAAGCCATTTCCGTCAATTTTTCCGTTCAGCAGATAATGCGCAATGATATCGTTGAAAAGGTCATTGATACGGTGCATAAATATGGTATCCCCCCCGAAAAGCTTAGGATAGAGATCACCGAAAGCGTTATCATAGATAATTTTACTCATGTGAAAAATATGATGAATGAACTTGGCGGTTTCGGTATCAAATTCTATATGGACGATTTCGGCACGGGCTATTCTAATCTATCAAATATGATAGAGCTTCCCTTTGAGTATCTTAAGATAGACAAGTCCCTTGTCTACAGCGCCGAAAAATCCGACAAGGCATACCTTATCCTCACGTTCATTTCGCAGGCGTTCATCAAGCAGAACGTAAAGATACTGACCGAGGGCGTAGAAACAGAAAAACAGGAAAAGATTGTGGACACCATAGGTGCTTCCTACATTCAGGGCTTCCGTTTTGCAAGACCCGTGAACGGAGATTTTGCAAAGGAGTATTTCCTCGGCATAAGAAACGATGCCAAATAATTGCATTTGATCTGCGCAGGCTTCCTTTTAGGAGTCTGCGTATTTTTATGTCTTTTCGCAGGACATATATTTATTCGGGACGTGTTCTTTTCCAAAAAAATGATTTGTAAAAAACAGGGCTTTGAACTCTTGCAATATCCGTCGTAATTTGACGGTTATTCATGTGCACAGTAAACATGGCAGATAATTGCTCTTGTCGGTCTTGTACAGCAGACGTTTTTGGGGGGGATTGTTGCCCTGACAGCTCTTGACAAATGGCATATTTGGTAGTATAATTTGCTCAAGATGAACAATGTTCACTTTGAGGAGGTGGAAGGTATGAATCCGGAGATAACGTCAAAGGAAGAGATAATGCTGGTCTGCCGCAGGATAGCAGCGGAAAAGGGTCTGAAGGCGCTTAGTATGCGTGTGGTAGCGAAAGAGTGCGGCATTGCGCCGGGCACACTATATAATTACTTCTCGGATAAGGAGGAACTGCTTATTGCGGCAATAGCAAGCGTGTGGCAGGATATTTTCAATCTTACCGAGCAGGAAGCGAACTCTCCCTCACTTCTATTTTCGGAATATGTCGAAAAGGTGTTCGCAAATGTGTGTGAGCGTTTTCGTGATTATCCCGATTTCTTTACGGCGCATTCCGTGGCGATAACTGCAAGCGGAAAGGACAGAGCGAAAAACGCTATGGAGCACTGTACCGAGAATATCCGAGGTTCGCTTCTTTCAGCACTGCGCAGGGATAACAAAGTTTCTGACAATGCGTTTGGGGACAGCTTCAGCAATGAAAGCTTTGTGGAGTTCGTCCTGGACAGCATTATCCTGCTGCTGATGCAGCAAAAATCCTGTAATACGCTGATTACGGTCATTAAGAAAGTAATATATTAGGAGGGTCATTATGCAGGCAATATTTGAAACGGCGTTTGATGCAGTCTATCTTGTTACGGTCATAACGCTTGGAATAATAATGATAAAGCGCAGCCTTAGCACTGCAAATTCCGACGAAGCCGAAAACGAGGATTTTTCGCACGGCAAGCGGCAGTATCTGTTGTTCGGAATAATGGCGGTAACGCTTGGTGCAGGTGACGCATTTCATCTTGTGCCGAGGGCAATTGCGCTTTGCACAACGGGTCTTGAAAGCTATACTGCGGCGCTCGGTATAGGAAAACTCATAACGTCGGTGACAATGACGGCTTTTTATGTGCTGCTGTATTATGTCTGGCGCAGCCGCTACAATGTCAGCGGAAAGACCGTTATTACTGCGGCGGTATGGCTTTGTGCAGTGATTCGTGCTGTACTCTGCTTCATGCCGCAGAATAAGTGGACAAGTCCCGACGCACCGCTTTCGTGGGGCATTTATCGGAATATCCCGTTCGCAGTGCTGGGTGGAATAATTGTTGTACTGTTTTTGCAAAGCGCAAAAAAAAGCAGCGACAGAAGCTTCCGTTTTCTCTGGCTTACCGTAGTGCTAAGCTTCGGATTTTATATCCCCGTGGTACTTTTCGCAGACGCAGTACCGCTTATAGGTATGCTGATGATACCGAAAACCTGTGCGTACGTCTGGACTGTGCTTATCGGATTTAACGCAATGAGGAGAGATTTGAAGAATGAAAAAGTGTCTTGATATTTCGCTTGTTTATGCTGCCGCAGCAATGGCCGGCGGTGTTTTTTACCGAGAATTCACCAAGATCAATGGCTTTGACGGAGTAACCGTTCTCGGAAAGGTACATACTCACCTGTTTCTGCTTGGAATGATGATCTTCCTTATTGCGGCGCTGTTCTGTGCGCATTTTAAAAGACTTCCCGATCAAAAGCTGTTCAAGTCATTCCTGTGCGTTTACAATATCGGTGTGCCGATAACGGCTGTGATGATGGCGGTGCGTGGAGTAACCGAGGTAATGGGAACAGAGCTTTCTAAGGGTGCAAACGGTGCGATATCGGGAATTGCGGGAATAGGTCATATAATAACGGGAACGGGAATTGTCCTGCTGCTCATATCGCTTAAATCGGTCGCTAAAACGGAGGTGAGCAAATGAGCAAGCCTTTTCACCACGTAAAAAAGCGCACCCTGCTGGCGATAGCGGGCTGCGTCTGGCTTATTGCAGGGTTCAACGTTGCACGTTTGGGGGTAATTGCGTACACGAATGTGGGATTTGTTTTTTGGCAGCCGCTTGTTTCATTGGCAGTGTTCTCCGCATTCGGTATGATGTTCTATAAAATGAGCATGAAGCACCACCGCCGCATACGCAGCTACGCCGAGCCTACCCGTCCGTTCTGGAACTTCTTTGACCTAAAAGCATACTGCATAATGGCATTTATGATGGGCGGCGGTATCTGGCTGCGTTATTCCGGCCTTGTGCCTGAGCTGTTCATTGCGGTATTCTATACCGGTCTTGGCTGCGCTCTTGCGGGAGCAGGCATACTGTTTTGGGTGATGTTCTTCCGTTATAACAGCTTTTCCGCAGCCGAATAAACAAACCCTCCGGAAAGATAAAGGAAGCGCCCAATGTATACGGCGAGAGCAGCGGCAGAAATGCTGCTGCTCTCGCCGTATATCTTTCAACCTGCGTCGGGCAGCTCTTCAGCTTTGCACTGTTTGGCTGCATTTTTAGCATTGTCCATTATGTTTACACAGTTTTTTCATACCCTCATTCTTTACTGTGGAATTCACCAGCCCATTTCCGACAGCCAGCCGTTCAGTTTTTCCTCACGCTGCCGTTCTGTTCCTTTTACAGGCTTTCCTAACGCTATCTCTCCGCAGATACGTCCGTCCAATAGATACAGCACACGGCTGCAGGCTGCGGCGACCTTGCTGTCATGGGTAACCATAAGTATAGTCGTTCCCTCATTGTTCAGCTTTTCAAACTCTGCCATTACTTCGGCAGCCGCACTTTTATTCAGCGCTCCTGTGGGTTCGTCAGCAAAAAGTATCATCGGTTCATTTATCATGCTTCGGCATATGCACGCACGCTGGAGCTGTCCTCCCGATACCTCTGCGATGCTGCGCTCGGCTATTTCGGAAACGGAAAGCTTTTTCATCAGAAGCTCCGCTCTCTCCGTCAGTTCTTTTTTGGTTTTTCCGCTTTTCCCTTTATTGGCGTGAATTGCGGGAAGTAAGATATTATCCATAATACTCAGATTTTTCATCATATTCATCTGCTGAAAAACAAATCCCGTTTTATGCAGACGAACAGACGCTTTCTCGTCCTCTGTCATAGAGGTTATCTCGCTGCTGCCAAGCCATACTCTTCCGCCTGTTGGCTTATCCATACCTGCAATATTGTAGAGCAGCGTGGATTTTCCCGAGCCCGAGGGACCCATTACAGCAGTCATCTCTCCCCATTCAACATTAAACGTAATATTATTAAGTATTTTATCCTTGCATAAATTTTCAACTTTAAGCAGATAGTCCATAGCCTTATTCCTTTCCATATCATAAGAAGTACCCTCCAGAGTTCTTACGCTTTTTAGCGAATAAAGCAGTATTGCACTTGCACACAAAAGCATACCCGATATGATTATGACCTGTGCCGCACCTCTGCCCACGCTTATGCCCGTATGAGCGGATAATCCGTCTGCCGCTGCTCCCGATACGGCATAAGCCACAACATAGCCAATCTGTGAAATAAATCCTATCAGCCCCCACGCACGTCCCTGAAGCTCATCAGGGATATTGGTTCTGACCAGATAATCCAGACAGCTGTTTGCAAAAGGCAGCATTGCAAAGAATATAAAACCGAATATACATATCACAAAAATATTCTCCCATAGCCCGAAGCCTGCCATACCTATTCCCGAAATAAACAGGGAAATGGTAAGTATCTTCACATACCCTTTCTTTATGCCGACCGCACCGAGAACAAGTCCCGACACAAGCATTCCGCAGGCACATACCGTTTCCGCAGTGCCAAGTGTTGCGCTGTCTGCAAAGTCAAGAATAAGCGGCTGTGCAAGTATCTGAAAAACGCCCATAAAGCAGGTCATAAGCGATGATACCAATGTGAGCACAAGCACTCCCTTTTTGTCTGCAACAGCTTTTCCGCCGATTTTCAGACTTTCTGCAAAGGAAACATCTTTATCTGTTTGTTTTGATGCAATTCCCTTTTTAATGAAAGCAGCCGCAAATACGGTTGGGAAAAATGTGCAGATATCAATTATCAGCAGCAGCTTTATGTCGCTTACCGTCAGCAGAGCGCCTGCCAGCACAGGGGATATGAGATACCTGGCACTTCCCGCAAGGCTCACCATTCCGCTTGCCTTGGAATATTCTTCTTTTGTAAGCAGGTCTGTTACCGTTGCCCTGTATGACGGTTCAAGCAGAGCGGAAAATGATGAACTGATAAACACACCCGTACATATCTGCCAAAGGGCCGCTTCACCCTGTATCATACAGATAAGAATATAAAGGATACCAAGTGCGGAGAAGCCGTCGCCTATCATCATAAGCAGCCGCCTGTCGTGCCTGTCGGCAAGAACTCCTGCAGGGACGCTTAGCAGCAGCGTCGGAAGAAATCCCAACAGCGTGACCAGAGCCATATTTGCGGCACTTCCCGTTTTACCGAAAACATACACACCCAGACCAAAGCTTGTAAGTCCGCCGCCTATTGAAGAAATTAGCTCTCCCGTCCACAGCAGCATAAATTTTGAAAAATTGCTTTTATTCTTTTCCATTATAAGCCTCCATTATAGACCGTCAGCCTGTCGGTATATATCCAAAAAATTTGGGAATCGTATAATTCCCTCATTTTTTATCAGTTGTTTTGAAATATAGGAAGTATCACTTCATCAAGACTTCCTCGCTCCATTCCAAGCAGACGTTCAAGATTGTATATAAAAGCGGAGATCTTTTTCCGACGTTCGTCTGAACTTAGCTCTGCAAGTTCGTCAAAGGCTGTGTTTGAATACAGCAGTACCATCTCAGTGACCTCCTCGGGATATTCGGTACTGCAAATTCCCTGAGCAATGCCTTCTTCTATCAGACCCGTAATAAGCGGATTCACAGCAGTCAGCATCATTGTCTGCATTTTTCTGTGCATCAGTGCATTCTGAGGCTTGTGTATCTGATTCATTATTTCCTGACCGATACCGCCGCTGACGTTCAGCGACATCATAGTCATTGTCAGCCGCTGCATTACGGGAATATCTTTTTTCTTCACTATCTCCGAAGCATTTGCAATAAGCCTGCCCGTCAGACGCTCTATCATTGCATCAAGAATATCCTCTTTCGATTTGAAATGATAATAGAGCGTCCCCCTTGCTATACCGATATCATTTAAGATATCATTTGTACTTGTACCGTCAAAGCCCTTTTCTCCGAACAACCTTTCAGCAGTATCGAGTATCTCGTTCCTGCGTTCTTCAGCTTCTTTGACAACTCTCATTTTATGATATTCCTTTCCGATAGATAAGTTTTCGGCAGAAAGCAAGCAATCAACCGACTGCCTGTCGATTGATATTGTATCATTATATTTACAATCTGTCAAGAGGTTTTTCGGCTTTTTGCAGCGTTCATTGAAATTTAACATTTGCAGGATCACTTTTTTATTTAGAAAAACGCTGAATAAATCGTTTCGGCTGTTTTTCGTCACTTCTTCAGTGACGGATTTTCAGACATTTCTTAAAACGGAGAAACGATTGCTTCGCATTGTTCAGCGTTTCCCTAGATACAGAAAATTTTGGGGTATCATTTGTGCACAGAGGATCATTGCAGACAGGGTATCGGAGCGATTTATGTCAAGGCAGAATGTGTCTTTTTCAGTATAATTGAAGCTTTTCTCCGGTTTCGGAAAGATATATCACTGCGTATTTCATACCAACACTTTTTGGATCAGATAAAGATATTAAGCAGTCCGAGAACAAAGCCTATCAGTGCTCCCAGATTAACTATCGTGTTAAATTCCTTCTTCATAACGCTCATTACAAGCGCTTCAAGCTCGTCTGCGCTCATAGCGTTTATCTTTTCCTCAACAATTGTGCCGAGGTCAATCCAGCTCATCAGTTTTTCAGCACAGCCGGACACAGCTTTTTTGTATAGTGCTGTAACTGCCTGTTTAAGCTGATTTCTGTCTATGCTGAAGCCCTCTAAAATATCGGCAAGCGGCTTTTCTCCTGCGTTTGAAAGCTTTTCCGAAACATAAGGCGCAATATATTCTTCTCCGTGTTCTCCAATGTATGCCTGTATATCTGTTCCCACAGGGGCAAGCACAGCCTGAAGCAGCTCGTCCGTCATAAGCATTTGTATCATCGGATTATTAAGCTTTTCTTTTATTATACCGGGAGCCTTTTCAACAATGATGCCGGATATATCGACCTGAGAAACAGCTTCTGCTATGAATTTTGCAATGCTTTTTGAAACTGCTTCTTTTTTGCTTTCGATATCTTCCGCATTTATATCTGTAAATCCTGCGAAAACATCATTCATAGGCATAGAAAGCTTTTCCAGCACCATATCGGCTATTTTTTCCGCGAGTTCGTCACTTGTCAGCCTTTTTTCAATGTCCTCCCGGGTGATAAGATTATTTCCGACAGCGTTTCCGACAGATTTTGCAAGTCTTGATTTGCCCTTTGGTATTGCGCCGGGAGTGAAAGGCAGAGTATGTCCGAACAGCTTTACCTCATTTTTCGGGTGGAAAAGCATTTTTACCGCAATAAAGTTTGTAAAGTAACCTATTGCCGAACCTATAAGCGGTCCGGCTATATATTTTAATATCATTTTTATCCTTCTTTCTTTTTCATAACGCTCATATATGCAGGCCTTATTATCTTATCGGTGCATACAATTTCCTCAATGCGGTGTGCGCTCCAGCCAACTATTCTTGCAACTGCAAATATTGCTGTATAAAGCTCCTTCGGTATACCGAGCATATCATAAACAAATCCGCTGTAAAAATCCACATTCGGGCAGACGCCGCTGCGGTTATGCTTTCTGTTCATAATTACCTGCGGAGCGAGCCGTTCTATCTGCTCATACAAACGGAACTCGTTCGTTCTGCACTTTTCTGCGGCAAGCTCCTCCACATAGCTTTTGAGAACTCTTTCTCTCGGGTCGGAAAGCGTATATACAGCGTGTCCCATGCCGTAAATAAGTCCTTTGCGGTCAAAGGTCTCCTTGTCGAGAATTTTTTCAAGGTAGGCTGAAATTTCTTCGTCATCCTCAGCGTCATTTATATGCTCCGAAATATCTGCCATCATATCCATTACCTTAATGTTTGCTCCGCCGTGCTTAGGTCCTTTCAGCGAGCACATTGCAGCTGCAATTGTTGAATATGTATCCGAGCCCGATGAGGTAACGACTCTTGTGGTAAAGGTGGAGTTGTTGCCTCCGCCATGCTCCATGTGAAGTATCAGAGCGGTATCGAGAACCTTTGCTTCTGTCTTTGTGTACTTCTTATCGGGTCGGAGCATTGTCAGTATGTTTTCAGCCGGAGATAAACCGGGGTCGGGATGGTGGATAAACATACTTTCAAGATTCTGATAGTAATTATATGCGTTATATGCATATACCGCAAGGGTCGGAAACTGACTTATGAGCTGAAGACACTGACGAATATTATTTTCAAGAGATGCATTTTTCAGGTCCTTGTCATAAGAAGCAAGCGTAAGAATACTTCTCGTCATTGTATTCATAATATCATCGGTGGGCGCTTTCATTATAACATCACGGGTAAAATTCATCGGCAGAGCCATAAGTTTCCCGATAACAGAGCGGAAATCGGAAAATTGCTTTTCATCGGGCAATTCACCTACAAGCAGGAGATATGCGATCTTTTCATATCCCATCTCATCTTCCCCGAGCCTGCCGATAAGGTCCTCAACACGGTAACCCCGATACCAAAGCTCACCGTCACACGGCTCCTTTACGCCGTTTTTTCTGTCAAATGACTTTATAAGGGAAATGTTTGTAAGTCCCGTAAGAACGCCGTTTCCCTTTTCGTCACGAAGTCCCTGATTGATGTCATATTCATCGTAAAGCCTGCGGTCGATAAAGTCATTTTCACGGCATGAGCGTTCCAGCTCATTCATATATTCATTCATCTGTTTCATTGTTCTCCTCCATCTGTTCCAGTTCAGTTCTCATTACCGAATCAAATTCCTTCATAAGCTGAAGAAGCTGCACGATCTTATCCCTGCCGAAATTCTGAAGCACTCTTGAATAGAAATCCCTCAGCTTATTGTCGGTCTCTTCAAACACAGTTTTTCCATGGTCGGTTATGGTCACATAGGTGCCGTCCTTACCGTCGCCGTCATGATCCCAGCTGACAAGATTTTTGCCGTTCATCTCTCTGATAAGCTTTGAGGTCTTTCTGATGGGGAGATTGAGCTTTTCCGAAATCTCGCTGAGATATATCCTGCCCGAATAGATAGGATTGCTTTCAATATGCTCACACATATAATGAAGCGCTATGTATTCGGCAATATTTATGTCTTTGAGCATAAATTTTGCGTCGTCCTTGGATAACAGATACCGTCTGTATGTTATTTCGTGGGCGATCTCCTTCATCGTTTCATTTTTTTCAGCCAAAATGATCGTTCCTTTCTGTAATTTGATTTTATACTGTTTGTTTTCAAACTATCGGTCTTAAAATATAGACACTTTACCGATATGTTATATCATAAAGTGCTCTATATTTTTGCATATCTTGCGGAAAATTTTTTGGAAGGAGGCGATCTCTTCATCGGTCAGTCCGTAGTAAAGCTCATTCTTGATATCCTTCCATACATTTTCTATATCCGCTGCCGCTTCCTTTCCTTTGTCGGTAAGGCTGAAATGCATATATCTGCGGTCGTTTTTATCCTGAATAGAGTTGACGTATCCCTTTTCGATAAGACCATACACAGTTGACGAGATATGCCCCTTGTTTGCATTAAGGAAATCGGAAATATTTACAAGTGAATCTTCCTCCCTGCATATCGACAGATAGTATATAACTTCAAATTCTGCACGCTTCATATCGTAATGCTTTCTCAGCAATGAAAACTTTGAATCCGAATACTTTCGGAATTCACCGCCTTTCAGCACAACTTCCAACGGCTTCTGAACCATGATTATCACCTCACTTTTTTGCTCTGCAAATATAAAAGTTTGTTTTCAAACTATTATACTGCATTATTATCCGCTTGTCAAGAGTTTTCTCTTTTTTTCGGCAGATTTTTTTTATATTGTCATATGATATGCCTGTTCGCCACAGCATCATCAAACGCCGCAGAATTCGTTCCCAAATTGATAACCTTATTCTCATTGCCGATCATCTGACTGTTCACGCTCGTAAACTCTCCCTTTCAAAGCAAGGGGGACCTTTTTTTCATTCCGATCCCACTTAAGAATAGCAGAATATACATAGTATCATTATTATCAGGTTGTTTTTTTGACAAATAAATTATTGACAACTATGGTAATATATGATAATATTATAATAGCTACTAAACTGATAGGGATAGTGGATAATGAGCTTGATCATGCGTTCAGCACTACAGGAATGTATTAAAAAGGAATGAATGATATGTCTATAAAGGAAATTGCAGAAAAGGTCGGCGTTTCGGTTTCAACCGTATCGAGAGTACTGAGCAAGCCGGAATATAAATGCTCCTCAAAGGAGCTTCGTGAGCAGATATTTGCTGCAGCAAGAGAGATGAATTATGTACCAAATGAATCAGCAAAAAATCTTCGTTCGGGGGAAAACAAAAAGGCGGAGCCATATCGACTGAGCATACTTGTAACAAGGACAAACAGCTCGGAAACAGACCCGTTTTATAATGAGCTTATTGGACTTATCCAATCCGAGATAAACCGAAATATGTGTATGCTCGTAAGAATATGGTATCGTCCTGATTTTTTCGATGAGAGTAAATGCGCTGCTTTGAATATAAAGCAGGCGGTAAAAGAGCTATATAATGAAGAAAGCACAGATGGCATAATTATTGTAGGCAAGTGCTGTCCTCAGGTCATTAGGCAGCTTAAAGCCCGGTGGAAAAATATCGTTTCTGTAAACCGTAATTCCACTAATTATGAGATCGACGAGGTTCTTTGCGACGGCAGAAAAATAGCGTCAAGTGCAGTAGAATATCTTATCCGTCTGGGACACAGAAAAATCGCCTATGTGGGAGAATGTCACAGTGAATCACGTTTTAAGGGCTATCAGGAAACTATACTGAAATACAATATCGAAACCGATATAGACTTTATTCTTCAGACAGGGCTTTCCGAAAATGAAGGATATTCTGCAATGGAAAAAATTATTCAGATGCAGAACAGACCAACGGGAATTTACTGTGCCAATGATATTATTGCCATTGGAATGCTGAAAGCTCTGAACAAGTATGGCTGCAGATATTATAATCCATCAATAATATCAAGCGACGATATTGCAGAGGCAAGATATACAAAACCTATGCTTACAACAATAAGCCTGCCGAAGGATGAAATGGCAAAATTTGCAGTATATCTTCTGCTTGACAGACTTAACGGAGGGCACAAGTCAGTGGCACGAACGGAGCTTGAAAGCAGCCTCGTTATACGCAGCAGCTGCAATCCTGTGAACAATACGGATATGATAGAATATTATATCTGAAATGCGATTTAATGCGTCCTATAAATTGAAACGGGCGGTATCTGAAACTTATCAGATACCGCCTCAGCTTTTAAAAAAGTGCATTGATGAAATGATCGGCTGAATACATCATTCAATTATGATCGTTCATACAGTCCATCAATCTTTCAGGATCCTGTCCAAATGCTTGAGCAGGGGATATGCAGCCTCGTCCTCCGCAATTCTTGCCGCAAAGGTCTGTTCCTTTTCCTCAATAGGCTCCAGCTGCCAGATCGCACCCAGATCTATATCGCCTTTACTTTCTCGAAGCTTAACGTAAGCAGCTTCAAAATAATGCCCCGATGCTATGGACTTTACAGGCTTTGCCTTGATCTGATAGCTTTTTTTGTCAGCGGTCAGAAGATTGATCGCCGCTGTTCTTCCGAACCATATGCTTCCCACAAGATTACTGTTTGTCTGCGAACTTTCAAGTATCTCGTAAAACTCTATGAGACCATCATTGGTCAGATGGAGCGAACCCTTGAAAACAACATGAGGATCTCCATTTTTATCAACGGTTGCGAGAGCTTTTATCGTATCCTTATCGGCAAGTGCATTTTTTGCTTCAATGCTTAATTTGATAGACATTCTATTTCCTCCGTTCCATAGGGTACGCCCTGCATTGAGCGGCGTTGACCCTTTAATGTGTAATTATTTTACTCTGAGAAGATCGTTTCCGATATGTGAACCGCAGCGGCGGTAATCGTCAATAAATCTTCCGAGATCATTTTTCCTTGCAAGAATATCCAGCTCGTTAAAAAATCTAACATAGTATTCAAGTTCGGGGGTCTCCTGATTTGCAAATATAGAATTTGGAGCCGCATTCCATATATTTGCCGCAAATCCGACTCCGTGCTCCGCAAGTTCCTGAGCTGTTTCGAGCGTTGCTTTGAATGCCTCATCCTTGTCGGTAAATCCGTTTGGCTTTGCAAGTTCTGTTCCCAGCACAAATGCGGTATTAACATTTCCTTTTCCGAAAATATCAACAGCGGTGTAAAGTCTTCTTTTCCATTCGTCAAAGCCAACATGCTTTGCCTTTCCGGGGCAGATCCAGTTGAATTTCTCCTTGTCAAGAACTTCGATATCTGCGGTATATGTCATAATTCCCGTGTTTTCATAAAGGCGGATAAGCTGCTTTTCACTGAAAGCTGTTGAGATAAGCTGGCTGGGGAATTTCTTTGTTTTAAAATTTTCTCCTATTCTTTGAAGCAGTTCGATGTATCCGTTGACCTCGTCATCGAAAGGCTCGTCACCCGATAGTATTGAGCCGCCGCTGAGTACGATCGCCGAATATCTTCCCTTTTGTTTCAGAGCTTCCTTGAAGCCCTCAGCCATGTAATCAATATTGGTGCGCTCTCCCTGACCGCAGGCTTTTTTATATTTCAGATAATTTGGAGATACCGAGC
>JBJERW010000036.1:0-2741 GCA_051882475.1 Huintestinicola sp.
TACCGCACGGATAAATACAATAGTCATCTTGCTGTATATCCCTTTCATTTTTTATGTATATATTCTTTCTGAATAAACTTAGATTATGCATTACATTCAAAATTTTCATTCTGACGTATTTTATTGACGATTGAACAAAATAATGATATAATTACAATAATTGAAGGACATATCGTTTGAAAGGAAGTGCATATATGACGGAGGAACAGTTTTCACGGACTGCCATGCTTGTGGGAGAGGACGGAGTGGAGATACTCAGCCGCAAGAGAGTGGCTGTTTTCGGAGTCGGCGGAGTGGGAGGCTTTGCGGCGGAGGCTCTTGCAAGATGCGGCATAGGCGCTCTCGATCTCTTTGATGACGACAAGGTGAGCGTTTCAAACCTTAACCGCCAGATAATCGCCCTGAGAAGCACCCTTGGACGGTTCAAGACCGATGTTATGGCGGAAAGGATACATGATATCAACCCGTCAGCTAAGGTCGGGACATATCATATGTTTTTCATGCCCGACAATGCCGATTCGGTGGACTTTTCCGCATATGACTATATTATCGACGCCATAGACACCGTGAGCGGAAAGATAGAGCTTGCCGTAAGAGGGGAGAAGGCAGGAGTTCCCGTAATATCCTCCATGGGCGCAGGCAACAAGCTTGACCCCACAAAATTCGAGATAGCGGATATTTACAGCACATCTGTCTGCCCCCTCGCAAGGGTCATGCGCAGAGAGCTGAAAAAAAGAGGAGTAAAAAGCCTTACGGCAGTATATTCAAAGGAGGAGGCAAGAACGCCCGTCCCTGTGGAGTTTTTGGAGGAAGTCCCCGAAAGCGGCGAAAGCTTAAGAACGGGTGCGCCGAAAAAGAATCCGCCTGGCAGTATCTCCTTTGTTCCGTCGGCGGCAGGACTGATAATCGCATCAAAGGTTGTCCGTGATATGCTGCTCCTGTAGGGCAGTCGGCATATTGTACAAAAAAAGCATTTGTCAAAGCATTATAATTTCAATTCAAATTCACAATCTGTACTTGAAATACGGGGCAAAAAGTAGTAAACTAATATAAATATAAAAAAACAGATGCAAAAATAAGGATGCTGCGACAGCATTCGCAATGAGAATTGGAGGAAAAAATATGTTGGATACTGATATGTCAAGCAAGTTCGGCAAAGAGGGTCTTACCTTTGATGACGTTCTCCTTATCCCCGGAAAATCCGATGTTACACCTAATATGATCAAGCTGAAAACAAGGCTTGCGGGCGATATTACGCTCAACACACCTATTGTTACCTCCGCTATGGATACTGTTACAGAAGCAAAGATGGCTATCGCCATTGCACGTGAAGGCGGTATCGGTATTATCCACAAGAATATGACCATTGAGCAGCAGTGCGACGAGGTTGACAAGGTAAAGCGTTCCGAAAACGGCGTTATCGTAAATCCTTTCTCCCTTACCGCTGAAAAGTCTGTTGCGGAAGCAGATCAGCTCATGGGCAAGTATAGAATTTCGGGCGTGCCTATCGTAGACGGCTGCGGCAAGCTCGTAGGTATCCTTACAAACCGTGACCTGCGTTTCCTCAAGGATTTTGATATTCCTATTTCCGAGGTAATGACAAAGGAGAACCTTATTACAGCTCCCGTGGGAACAGATCTTGCGGCTGCTCAGAAGATCCTTATGAACCATAAGATCGAAAAGCTCCCCATAGTTGACGACAACGGTATCCTCAAGGGACTTATCACTATCAAGGATATCGAAAAGGCTGTTCAGTACCCCAATTCCGCACGTGACAAGAGCGGCAGACTCCTTTGCGGTGCAGCTATCGGAGTTACACACGACGTTCTTGACAGAGCAAAGGCTCTTATCGACGCTCAGGTCGATGTTCTCGTTCTCGATTCGGCTCACGGTCACTCCAAGAACATCATGACCTGTGTTGACCTTATCAAGTCAAACTTCCCCAATATCCCCGTTATCGCAGGAAACGTTGCAACTGCGGAAGCTACAGTTGACCTTATCAAGGCAGGCGCTGACTGCGTTAAGGTCGGAATCGGACCCGGCTCTATCTGCACAACACGAATCGTTGCAGGTATCGGCGTTCCTCAGATCACAGCAATTTACGACTGCGCATGTGCCGCTGCGGAATATAATATTCCTATCATTGCAGACGGCGGAATCAAATATTCGGGCGATATCGTAAAGGCTCTTGCGGCAGGTGCGAGCTGCGTAATGCTCGGCTCTCTCCTTGCAGGCTGCGAGGAATCCCCGGGAGAAACAGAGATCTATCAGGGCAGAAGCTTCAAGGTATACAGAGGCATGGGCTCACTGGGCGCAATGGCTTGCGGCTCTAAGGACAGATATTTCCAGGAGGACGCAAAGAAGCTTGTTCCCGAAGGCGTTGAAGGACGTGTTCCTTACAAGGGAACTGTTTCCGATACAATATTCCAGCTTGTCGGCGGTATTCGTTCGGGTATGGGTTACTGCGGCTGCGTAGATATCCCCACACTTCACGAGAGAGCAAAGTTCGTCCGCATTACCGGCGCAGGTCTGAAGGAATCCCACCCACACGATATTTATATCACCAAGGAAGCTCCCAACTATTCCGTTCAGGTGTGATTTAATTAAATTATGTTTTTTCAAAGGCATGACTTTCGGGTCGTGCCTTTTTTATGTATAATTCTTCGTTTGACGAATAAAATAGAATAAAAAACGGAGCCAACTATAAATAAATCAATAGGGAAGCGAAAGAATTCACAAAG
>JBJERW010000037.1:0-11916 GCA_051882475.1 Huintestinicola sp.
AACGAGGCGGTCTTGAAAACCGTTTGCCCAAAAGGCACAAGGGTTCGAATCCCTTCCTCTCCGCCAAAACCGAATATCATGTTTTCTTCGGAAACAAAGGTCTGTTAGCCCTTGCGGAATTACTCAAGTGGTTAAGAGGCTCCCCTGCTAAGGGAGTAGGTCGGGAAACCGGCGCGAGGGTTCAAATCCCTTGTTCCGCGCCATAACAGCCTATGATGTTTGGCAGGTAAAGCGCATCACAATGTGGTGCGCTTTATTTTTTTACAAATTATTTTTAAATATTGTGAAAAAACACTTGCAATTCTATACAGAATGTGATATAATACATTCAGTACACCAATAGTTTAGGCAAAAGATCGGAGCAATCCGGTCTTTCTTGTTTGTATGGAGGTATAATTGCTTATGGCAGGAAAGAAGGGCGGAAATACCGCAGCTAAGGTTTACGAGCTTGCAAAGCCCATTGCCGACAGTCTGGGTCTTTCTATCTGGGACGTTGCTTTTGAAAAGGAAGGAGCGCTGTGGTATCTGAGGGTGCTTATCGACAAGCCCGGCGGATACGTGGATATGGACGACTGCGAGGCTATGACAAGACCGCTTTCAAAGCTCCTTGACGAAAAGGACCCTATCGACGAAAGCTATATGCTTGAGGTAGGCTCTCCGGGACTGGGACGAGAGCTGAAAAGAGAAGAGCATTTTGTCGAATATCTCGAATGTCCTCTGCGCATAAGGTATATCCGTGAAAAAGACGGTGTAAAGGAATTTATTGCGGTTCTTACGGCGTATAATAAAGAAAACGGCTCGATTTCCGTTGAAACGGAAAACGGCCCCGCAGAGGTGCTTTTATCCGAAACGGCGTTTGTAAAACTGTACGACGACGAAGACCTTCCCGACGATCTCGGCGAAGACGACCGCACTTAATATAAATACTCAGGAGGAAACGAGAAAAAATGAATAACGAATTTTTTGAAGCGCTGGAATGTCTGGCGGAGGAAAACGGCATTCCCGTAAACGCACTTGCCGAAAAGATCGAACAGGGAGTTTATAAGGCAGTCGTAAAGGAATATCCCGACTGCGACGCTTTCTACGTAAAGGTAGACCCCGATGAGAAAAAGTTTGACGTGTGCGTAATGAGAGTCGTTGTTGACGACGAGCCTATCGACCTTAACGAGATAAATATCGACGAGGCAAGAACGATCGACCCCAACTGCGTATGCGGCGACAGCGTGCCCTATCCCCTTGACACAGCCGCTTTCGGAAGAGTTGCGGCGCAGTACGCAAAGCAGGCAATACGCCACGATGTAAAGGAATTTGAAAAGGAAAAGCTTATAGCTCAGTACAAGGATAAGGTACATGATATCATTTCCGCAACCGTTCAGAAGATTGAACCTGCCACGGGAAATGCGACCCTTACCGCCGAGAAAAATGAGATTTACCTGTTCAAAAACGAGCAGATACCCGGAGAAGTACTTAAAGAGGGCGAGATAATCAAGGTTTATGTTGTTGGTATCATAAATCCCGACAGAAAGCCTGCGGTAAAGATCTCACGTACACATAAGGACCTTGTAAAACGTCTTTTCGAGCTTGAAATTCCCGAGATATACGACGGAGTTGTTGAGGTAAAGTCAATTTCGAGAGAAGCAGGCTCAAGAACTAAGATCGCCGTATGCTCAAAGGATCCCAACGTTGACCCCGTGGGTGCATGCATAGGTCCCAAGCGCTCAAGAATAAGCAAGGTGGTTGACGAGCTTGGAGGAGAAAAGATAGATATCATCGTTTATGACGAGGATCCGGCAGTATTCATCGCAAAGGCTCTTGCTCCGGCAGATGTTATCAGCGTTGAGATAGCCGAGGGTGAGGAAAAGGCGTGCACCGTTATCGTTCCCAACAATCAGCTTTCGCTGGCTATCGGAAATAAGGGTCAGAATGCAAAGCTTGCCGCCCGTCTTACAGGATATAAGATCGACATCAAGCCCGAAAATCCTGTTGAATGACCCGATAAGTTCAGTAAAGAGGGTGATGATGTGGCCGGTGTGAAAAAAATTCCCATGCGAATGTGCATAGGCTGCGGCGAGATGAAGCCGAAAAAAGAGCTGATACGTATAGTTAAAGCTCCCGAAGGAGATATTTCTCTCGACTGCACAGGCAAAAAATCGGGCAGGGGAGCGTATATATGCCGCTCAGCCGAATGTCTGCAAAAGGCAAGAAAGCAGAAGCGTCTTGAAAAGAGCTTTTCCTGCCGCATATCGGACGATGTTTACGATAGTATGGAGAAAGAGCTGAATGAACAGCAGTAACAACGAAAAGATCATAAATCTGCTTACAATGTGCAGAAAAGCGGGGAGAGTCCAAATGGGATTCGATTCCGCAAAAGAAAGCCTGGCGGAGAAAAAAGCAAAGCTTATTCTGACCGCCTCGGACATTTCCCCGAAAACAGAAAAGGAGATCAGATTTTTCGCCGAAAAATCGGGAACTGAGGTCATCGGACTTGCGCTGACCATTGAAGAGCTCGGTTTCGGTATAGGAAAAAAAGTCGGTATCCTTGCGGTATGTGATGAGGGATTTTCAAAAAAGCTTAGGGAGCTTTCAAGCTCCGAGGAATAATGGAGGGTATTATAGCCTATGAGTACAAAACAGACTCAGACAAAAATGAAGCTCAGCGAGGTTGCCAAGGATCTTAAGATCGGCAATCAGGAGCTTATAGACGTACTTGCTGCCAAGTTCGGCAGCGCAAAGAAACCGTCGGCAAGCCTTACTGCCGAGGAAATGAACTATACGCTTGAGTATTTTTCTCAGCATAATCAGGTGGAGAGCTTTGACAAATATTTTGCGTCAAGAACTGCTCCAAAGCCCGTACAGGAAGAAAAGCCCAAGCAGGAAAAGCCGAAGGCTGAACCAAAGGCTCAGAAAAAGGCAGAGCCTGCCGCCGCTCCCAAGCAGGAGGCAAAACAGGAGATCAAGGAAGAGGTTAAGCAGGCTGCGGAACAGAATAAACAGCCCAAGCCTTCAAACAATAATCCTAAACAGGCAGAAAAGCAGCCTGAAAAGAAGCCTGCTTCTGCTCAGCCCGTAAAGACAGAGCAGAAGTCTGCCGTTGAGCGCTTCAACAATCAGGTCAAGAAGGCTGACGAGCAGAAGAAAAAGCAGCTTGATAAAAAGCCCGAGCAGAAGCCTGCGGAATCCAAGCAGGACAAGGGCGTTATCAAGACAAAGCTCAGCGCAAACTTCTCCTCCGAGTCGGTGGGCGTTGTTACAAAGGCACGTACCGTTGACACAAGAGGAAGCTATATCGAGATAGACAAGTACAATGAAAAGTACGAGAACATTGCTCCTGCATCGGGCGGCGGAAAGCACGGCAAGGATAACTTCTCCAAAAAGCAGAAGCTTACCCAGAAATCCGCACAGCGCAACAAGCAGCAGTATTCAAATAAGAGGGAAACGGAGTCGGAAAAGCTTCGCCGTCTTGAGCTTGAGCGTGCGAGAAAGCAGCAGCTCAAGGTGCTTATCCCCGATGAGATCGTTGTTTCGGAGCTTGCGTCCCGTCTTAAGGTGACGGCTTCCGAGGTCATCAAGAAGCTTATGGCGCTTGGTGAAATGAAGGGCATCAACGAGGTCATCGACTTTGATACAGCCTCTCTCGTTGCGGAAGAGCTTGGCGCAAAGGTCGAAAAGGAAGTTATCGTTACGATTGAGGAAAGACTTATCGACGACAGCGATGATGACGGCGAGGGTATCGAGCGTGCTCCCGTAGTTGTTGTCATGGGTCACGTTGACCACGGTAAGACATCTCTCCTCGACAGGATAAGAAATGCAAACGTTACAAGCACCGAGGCAGGCGGTATCACACAGCATATCGGCGCTTACAGAGTAAATTACAACGGCAAGGAGATCACCTTCCTCGATACTCCCGGCCACGAAGCCTTTACAGCAATGCGTGCAAGAGGAGCTTCCGTTACGGATATAGCTATCCTCGTTGTTGCTGCGGACGACGGAATCATGCCTCAGACTATCGAGGCTATAAACCATGCTAAGGCTGCGGGCGTATCCATTATCGTTGCAATAAACAAAATGGATAAGGAAGGCGCAAATCCCGACAACATCAAGCAGCAACTCACCGAGCATAACCTTGTTGTTGAGGAATGGGGCGGCGATATCATCTGCGTTCCCGTTTCCGCAAAGACTGGCATGGGTATCGACGAGCTTCTGGAGAATGTTCTCCTTGTTGCCGAGGTCGCAGAGCTTAAGGCAAATCCCAACCGTCTTGCAAAGGGTGCTGTTATCGAAGCACGTCTTGACAAGGGAAGAGGACCTATCGCAACCCTTCTCGTCCAGAACGGTACGCTCCATACGGGCGATATCATCATTGCAGGCACAGCTGTCGGACGTGTAAGAGTTATGACAAACGACAAGGGTCAGACAGTTACCGAGGCAGGTCCGTCCTGTCCTGTTGAGATAACAGGTCTTGCGGAAGTTCCCGCAGCAGGCGACACATTCAACGCCGTTGAGGACGAACGTCTTGCAAGAGAGCTTGTTGAACAGCGTAAGCACGAAGCTAAGCAGGAGCAGTTCAAGCAGTATCAGAAGGTAACGCTTGACAACCTGTTCAGCCAGATCGAGCAGGGCGAGGTCAAGGAGCTTCCTATCATTGTCAAGGCAGACGTTCAAGGCTCTGTCGAAGCAGTTAAGCAGTCCCTTGAAAAGCTTTCAAACGACGAAGTAAGAGTTAAGGTAATTCACGGAGCAGTCGGCGCTGTTTCCGAGGGCGACGTTATGCTTGCAAATGCGTCGAACGCAATTATTGTCGGATTTAATGTTCGTCCCGACCCCGTTGCTGCGGAGAGCGCAGAGCGTGATGGCGTGGATATCCGTCTTTACAGAATTATTTACGACGCTATCGAAGAGATCGGCACGGCAATGAAGGGTATGCTTGCGCCTAAGTTCAGAGAGAATGCTCTCGGACGCATAGAGGTCAGACAGGTTTACAAGATCTCCAACGTAGGACTTGTTGCGGGTGCATATGTTCTCAGCGGCAAGGTAACAAGAGCCAGCCAGATACGTGTCGTACGTGACGGTATCGTTATTGCCGAGGATAAAATGTCCAGCCTTAAGCGTTTCAAGGACGACGCCAAGGAGGTTGCCGAGGGCTACGAGTGCGGCATCACCCTTGAAAAGTTCAACGACATTAAGGAAGGAGATATTTTCGAGGCGTTCATTATGGAAGAATATCGTCCCGACTAATATCTGTCATATATTAATTATCATTTACAGGGAGGCAGCCTATGCCTAATTTCAAGAACAGAAGAATGTCCGAGGATATCAGACGAGAGATTTCCGGACTTATCAGGGAACGGATAAAGGATCCGAGAGTAACGGGCGGCATGGTTTCCATCGTCCGCACCGACCTTTCGGGAGATAATTCCTACTGTAAGGTCTACGTTTCCCATCTTGACGGTATGGATGCGGCAAAGAACGCAGTTAAGGGTCTTGAAAGCGCAGAGTGGATGCTCAAAAAGGAAATTTCCAACAAGCTTCATCTGAAAAAATGCCCCGAACTGAAATTTATTGCCGACGATTCTATCGAATATTCGGCTGATATCGAAAGGATACTTGAGGATATCGGAAGCAAGTCCTCCGCAGAGTCGCAGGAGGAGCAGGAATAAGGAGCGGTGCTCACCCGTTACCCCATTGACTTGAAGGAGTGATACCTATGGATAAAAAAACGGCAGTCAGCAGCATAACATATACCCAAGCCGCCAATTTTATTAAAGAAAACGACAATTTTTATATTCTGACCCATGTAAATCCCGACGGTGACGCAATGGGAAGCGGCTTCGGACTGTGCAGGATACTGCGTTCCATGGGTAAAAAAGCCAATGTGCTCTGCTCAGACCCTTTCCCGAAAAGATACGAATTTTTATGGAAGGATTACGAGCTGATAAAATTTTCTCCCAAAACAATCATAGCGGTAGACCTTGCGGACACTAATCTTTTCGGCAAGGAGCTGACGGCTTATACCGAATATGTTGACCTTTGCATCGACCACCATATTTCAAATACGGGCTATGCAAAGAATACTCTCCTCAACGGAGATGCTTCCGCAGCCTGCGAGGTCATATATGAAATGTGCAAAACGGGAGGTTTCCCTATCGACGAGTTCTCGGCGCTGTGCCTGTATACGGGCATTGCCACCGATACAGGATGTTTCAGATTTGAAAACACCACTCCGAGAGCGCATCAGATAACAGCCGAGCTTATGCAGTTCGGTCTGCCATATGCTAAGATAAACCGCAGCCTGTTCGATATAAAGAGCCGTGCAAGAATGCAGGCAGAGCAGCTTGCCATAAACAATATGGAAATGTATCTCGACGACAAATGCGCAATTGTTGCAATTACCTCCGAAACTATGGAGCAGACGGGTCTTTCAAAGGAAGAGTTTGAAGGAATGGCGTCCCTTCCCATGCAGATAGAGGGCGTTGAAGTCGGAGTAACCATTAAAGAAAAAGAGCCCGGCAAGTTCAAGGTATCCATGCGCTCCGCCGAAACTGCGGACGTGTCGTATATCTGCTCAAAGCTTGGCGGAGGAGGACACGTCAGAGCCGCAGGCTGTGTGGTGGAAGGCGAGCTTCAGCAGGTAAAGCTGAAGATTCTCTCGGCGATAGCACCCGTGCTCGGCTTTGACCTGTGGCTGTCATGACGGAAAGAATCGAGTTAAACGGAATAATCTGCGTAAACAAGCCAAAGGGATTTACCTCCTTTGACGTTATCGCAAAGCTGAGGGGCATACTGAAAATGAAGCGCCTCGGCCATGCGGGAACTCTTGACCCGATGGCAGAGGGAGTCCTGCCCGTGTTCTGCGGAAGAGCCACAAAGGCATGCGAAATGCTGCCCGACCACGATAAGGTCTACATGGCAGGCTTTCAGCTCGGTATTTCCACCGATACGCAGGATATAACCGGAACGGTCACGGCAGAATATGACTGTTCGGGGATAACCGAAAGTGCGGTTTTGGCAGCGCTTGAAAATTTCCGAGGAAATATTATGCAGCTGCCGCCGATGTACAGTGCGGTTTCGGTAGGGGGAAAAAGGCTTTACGAGCTTGCCCGTCAGGGTGTGACCGTTGATAGAAAGCCCCGCCCTATTACCATATACAAGCTTGAACTGAAAAGCTTTGACGAAGCCGAAAAAACAGGAACTCTTGAGATATCCTGTTCGAGAGGAACATATATCCGAACGCTCATTAACGATATCGGAGAAAGCCTGTCTGTGGGAGGGGTAATGACATCGCTCACAAGGACCTCCGCCTGCGGATTTTCTCTTGAAAGCTGCGTTACAATAGAGCAGCTGCAAGGTATGGCAGACAGGGGAGAGGACTTTGAAAGCGTTCTCCTGCCGATAGAACAGATTTTCTCATATCTGCCTCGGATAACCCTTTTCGGCGCTCAGGAGCGTATGTACAGAAACGGTATAAGGCTTGACCTTAACCGTATCGCCGCAGAGGACAAGTCTTCGGAGCAATATGCGGTATACGGCGAAAGCGGATTTATCGGAACTGCAAGAGCCGACCGTGATAATATGCTGCTGATCGTTGAAAAGAACTTTTAATAGATTTTTTACGGAGGGATCGGTTTGACCGAGCTTGAACTGACGGGAAAACGTCCCGCCGAATATACAGCCGTTGCCCTTGGGATATTTGACGGACTTCATCTCGGACATGCGGCGGTCATCGGAAAAGCTGTGGAAATTGCGGAGGAAAAAGGCATTGTCCCGGGAGTCTTTACCTTTAAGACTGCCACCGTGACCACAAAAGGCGAGGGATACAAGCCGATATACGATGACGAAACCAAAAAGCGCCTGATAGGGGAGCTGGGGGCTAAGTACATATTTATCCCCGATTTTTCCGATATCAGAAATTTCAGTCCCGAGGAGTTTGCCGAAAGGATACTCAAGGGAACATTCAATGCAAAGTACGCCGTCTGCGGACGGGATTTCCGTTTCGGAAGGGGAGCTGCCTGCGGAACGGAGGAGCTTTCGGAGATATGCCGCAAAAACGGCATTGAGCTTATAACCGTGGACGATGTTACGGACGGGGAAACGGGCAGAAAAATATCCTCTGCCGATATAAGACGGCATATTGCCGAGGGCAGGATATCCGATGCCAATCGTCTTATGGGACATGACTACGCCGTCTGCGGACAAGTCATCAGCGGAAATAAGCTCGGAAGAACCCTTGATTTTCCCACGGCAAATCAGCTTATGCCGAAGAATTCCGTCATGCCCATGTTCGGAGTGTACGCTTCCTACGCAGAGCTCGACGGGAAGATATACAGGGGAGTCACCAATATCGGCGTCAAGCCGACGGTGGAAAGCGACGGAGTTCCCCTTGCGGAAACCCATTTTCCCCATTACAGCGGAGATCTTTACGGGCGTGTTCTGACAGTTAGACTGCTTGAATTTGTCCGCAGGGAAATGAAATTTGAAGATACAGCTCATTTGAAAGCTCAGATAGCAAGGGATACCGAAACCATTCTTGCAATGGATTATCCCTTTGAAACAGATAGTAAATGAAAGGACGCCTTGAATCATGGATACATCAAAAAGAGTCAGAACCAGATTTGCTCCCAGCCCCACGGGCTTCATGCATATCGGTAATCTTCGCACAGCCGTTTACACATATATCATCGCCAAAAAATACGGCGGAGATTTTATCCTCAGAATAGAGGATACCGACCAGGAAAGATATGTTGAGGGCGCTGTCGAAAAGATATACGATACCCTTAAAACCTGCGGTCTGAATTGGGACGAGGGTCCCGACATAGGTGGACCCGTAGGTCCATACATTCAGTCGGAAAGAATGGGCATCTACAAGGAATATGCCCTTCAGCTTGTTGAGTCGGGACACGCTTACTACTGCTTCTGCACCAAGGAGAGAATAGACGCTCTTCATAAGGCGCAGCAGGAGGCGAAGGTTTCCAACATGATGTACGACCGCCACTGCCGTGACCTGCCCAAGGAGGAGGTAGACAGGCTGCTTGCAGAGGGAACTCCCTATGTTATCCGTCAGAAAATGCCTCTTGAGGGCAGCACCACCTTTACCGATGTTCTTTACGGAGATATAACCGTTGAAAACTCCATTCTCGATGACCAGATACTTATCAAGGCAGACGGAATGCCCACATACAACTTCGCAAACGTAATTGACGATCATCTTATGGGAATAACCCATGTGGTAAGAGGAAACGAGTATCTTTCCTCCGCTCCCAAGTACAACCTTCTTTACGAGGCATTCGGCTGGGACGTTCCGCAGTATATCCATGTTGAGCATATCATGAGGGACGCTCAGCATAAGCTGTCAAAGCGTGACGGCGACGCATATTTCGGCGATTTTGTTGAAAAGGGCTTCTATGTTCCCGCTATCATCAATTATATCGCTCTCCTCGGCTGGGCGCCAAAGGGTGAAAACGAGATATTCTCCCTCAGTGAGCTTGTTGACGAGTTTGATATCAGTGGACTTTCAAAATCCCCCGCAGTTTTCGATATCGTAAAGATGAAGGCTATAAACGCCGAACACCTGCGCAGACTTTCTCACGATGAATTCAAGGCGCTTGCAATGCCCTATATCCGTCAGACGGTAAAGCGTGAGGACGTTGACTTTGACGTGCTTATAAACGCTCTCCAGCCGAGAACGGAAGTGTTTACCGATATACCCGAAAAGGTTGACTTTATCGACGCCGTTCCCGAATACAGCGAGGAGCTTTACTTCAACAAGAAGATGAAGACCAATGCTGAAACGGGTCTTGAAGCGCTCAAAATCATTCTTCCCGTCCTTGAGGGCGTTTCCGAATGGAACGAGGAGAAGATACACGAGGCAGTTTTTGCGGAGATCGAAAAGCAGGGCGTAAAGAACGGCTGGATGCTCTGGCCTATCAGAACGGCTCTTTCGGGCAAGGCGCTTACTCCGGGCGGCGGAATCGAGCTTTGCGCTATCCTCGGCAAGGAAGACAGCCTTGCAAGGATAAGAGCTGCTATCGAAAAGCTCTCCGCAGGCAGGGAATAAGTTTTTTTACTGAGTATACGTGCACTTATCACATGGTTATCACATGAAAATGATAATATGTTCATGTTAATGCGATACCGCCTTTTTTGAAGTATCCGCATATATGACAAATGCACACAGAAGATACAACGGACAATTTTCCGAGTATATTTGAGAGGAAGGAAAACCAATGATAGAGGTTAAAAACCTTACCAAGCATTACGGCGCAAAAAAAGCCGTGGATAACCTTTCATTCACCGTCAACGACGGCGAGATCTTAGGTTTCCTCGGTCCTAACGGCGCAGGAAAATCCACCACAATGAATATCCTGACAGGCTATATTTCGGCAACGGACGGTCAGGCACTTATCAACGGAATAGATATCCTTGATAACCCTACCGCCGCAAAGAAGGAGATAGGCTATCTCCCCGAGCTGCCGCCCCTTTACCTTGATATGACGGTAAAGGAATATCTGAACTTTGTTTACGAGCTGAAAAAATGCAAGCTTCCCCGTGAAGCACATCTTGAAGATGTCTGCAAGCTTGTAAAGATAACCGATGTTTACAACAGAGTTATCAAGCACCTGTCAAAGGGCTACAAGCAGCGTGTGGGAATGGCTCAGGCGCTTATCGGCAATCCTAAAATACTTATCCTCGACGAGCCTACCGTAGGTCTTGACCCCAAGCAGATACTCGATATCAGAAACCTTATCAAAAAGCTGGGTCAGAAGCATACGGTAATACTTTCCTCCCATATCCTTTCGGAGATACAGGCTGTCTGCGACAGGATCATTATCATAAACAACGGCGTTATCGCAGCCGATGATACTACCGAAAATCTTACCAAGAACCTTACTGGTGATATCAGATATATTGCAAGGATAGACGGCAGCAGGGAAGAGGTCATCAAGGTCATTAAGGGAATAAGCGGCGTTATCGACGTTACCGCAGAAATGGAACGTGAGCCGGGCATTTTCGATTATGAGATAGAAGTCGAAGAAGGCGTTGATATCAGACGTGAGCTTTTCAAGAGAATTGCATCAAGAAACTGGTATCTCCTCGGACTGCATTCAAATGCACTGACCCTTGAGGACATATTCCTTAAAATTACAATGGGCGCAGACGTTAAGCTCAAATCATCGGCTCCCATGGACGACAGCAGCAGAAAGGCTATCATGGAAAAGGTTTCCGGAGCGGTTGTCGCAGCATCTGTTATAAGCGATGCAAAGAAAGCAGAGTCGGAAGAGTTTGTTTCGTCCGAAAATGATGAAGAAAACGGAGGTGAGATGTAATGGGCGCAATTTACAAGCGTGAAATGAAGGCTTATTTTACATCTCCTGTGGCATATATTTTTATCGCAGTATTCTATGTATATACGGGACTTTATTTCGTACAGATAAATCTTGCGGGCGCAACGACGGATATGTCCTATGTGTTCTCAAGCGTGTTCACTATCATGATGATACTTCTGCCTCTCCTTACCATGAGGCTCATGTCCGAAGAGAAGAAGCAGAAAACAGATCAGTGTCTGCTGACAGCTCCCGTTAATCTGTTTGAGATAGTGTCGGGAAAGTTTTTTGCGGCTCTTACTATCTTTCTTATCGCAATGGCTATCTATGTGCCCTACGTTCTGGTTCTCAAGAGCCTTGCGGGAACGGTTGCATGGTCGTCCATAATCGGAAACATGGTTGGACTTCTGCTTCTCGGCGCAAGCTTTATCTCAATCGGTATTTTCGTTTCGTCCCTTACCGAAAATCAGATCGTAGCTGCAATTGTCAGCTTTATAGTTATCCTCGTTCTGTATATGATCGATGTTTTCGCAAGCATGGTTTCCGTTGCACCCCTTAAGGCAGTAATGGTTGCTCTGGGCTTCTACACAAGATATAC
>JBJERW010000038.1:0-2706 GCA_051882475.1 Huintestinicola sp.
CCCACGGCCTCTACCACCCCAAGGTAGCGCGCTACCAATCTGCGCCACACCCCGATCCCTGATGACTTAATTATTATATCACATCAATATGCTTTTGTCAATACCTTTTTGAAAAAAAATTTTATGTTTTGCGGGCAATCCATATCCTATTGACATGATAAGTTTTATATGCTATAATATACCTGAAATATCACATGGATTTGATATGTTCTTAACATTGATTTTACTCCCGAAAGGAATGTTTGAAATATGACCGTCAGAGAAATGCAGGACGAGATAAAAAGGCTGAAAAAGGAAAAGGACATCTGTATCCTTGCCCATGCTTACCAATGTGAGGATGTCTGCGAGGTCGCCGACTTTGTGGGCGATTCCTTCGGACTGAGCCGAAAGGCGGCGGAGTGTCCGAGCAAAACCGTCCTAATGTGCGGAGTTCGCTTCATGGCTGAAACGGTAAAACTCCTCTCCCCCGAAAAAAGGTTATCCTTTCAAATCCCGATGCAGGCTGCCCTATGGCTGAGCAGATGGATACCGACCTTATCCTGCAAATGAAGGAAATGTACCCCGATTACACCGTTGCGGCATATATCAACACCACTGCCGAGCTGAAAACCGTCTGCGATGTCTGCGTGACCTCATCATCGGCAGTAAAGGTCATCGGAAATATGCCCGAAAAGAATATTCTTTTTATCCCAGACTGCAACCTCGGCGCATGGATAGCCGAAAAGCTGCCCGACAAAAACATCAAGACCGTCAGCGGCGGCTGCCCCACTCACGTAAGGATATCCCTTTCCGATGTTGAAAAAATGAGAGCTGCTCACCCGAACGCAAAGCTGCTCTGTCACCCCGAATGTCTGCCGAAGGTTTGGAAAACTGCCGATTTTGTAGGCAGCACCACCGAGATAATGGCTTACGCCGAAAATGACTCCGCCGAGGAATTCATTATCGGAACGGAAAACAGCATCGTTGAGCATTTGCAGTTCAAATGCCCTCAGAAGCGTTTCTACGCCCTTTCAAAGGACTGCGTATGTCACAACATGAAACTTACGACCCTTGGAAATGTCCTTGAATGTGTTAACGGTATCGGCGGCGAAGAGATCACCGTTCCTGAAAATATTGCCAATAAAGCAGTTCGCTGCATAAATGAAATGCTCAGGCTGTCGGAATAAATCCACATACATACAAAAAGCCGCTTCCGAAACGCAAAATCGGAAGCGGCGTATTTTATTATATCAAAGGATATTACTTAACCTCAACAGTCCAGCCGAACTTATCCTCGATCTTGCCCCACTGAATACCTGTGAGAGTATCATAGAGTTTCTGAGAGATAGGACCGATCTCACCGTTGTTGAGTTTCATTACCTTATCGCCGTATTTCAGCTCGCCGATAGGAGAAATTACCGCAGCAGTACCTGTTCCGAATGCCTCGTCAAACTTGCCTTCGTCATATGCCTTGATAAGCTCGTCGATCTCAAGGTCACGCTCGGTAACCTTGTAACCCATTGACTTGAGCAGCTCAATGCAGGACTTTCTTGTGATACCGCTGAGAATGGACTTTCTTTCAAGGCTTGGAGTGATTACCTCTCCGTCGAGAACGAAGAATACATTCATTGCGCCAACTTCCTCGATGTACTTTCTGTGAACGCCGTCCAGCCAGAGAACCTGCTCATAGCCTGCCTTGTCAGCCTCTTCCTGAGCCTTGAGGGAGATAGCATAGTTTGCTGCAGCCTTTGTAAAGCCTGTGCCTCCCGTTACCGCACGAACATAGTTCTGCTCAACATAGATCTTTACGGGAGCAAGTCCTGCGGCATAATATGCGCCTACGGGCGAACACATAATGCAGAAAATAAGGTGCTTTGCGGGGTGAACGCCGAGCATGGGATCGATCGCAAAGATAAAGGGACGAATGTAAAGAGATGTACCGTAATTATGGGGAACCCAGTCCTCGTCTACCTTAACGAGAGTTTTGATAGCCTCAACACAGAATTCCTCGTCGATCTGAGGAATGCAAAGGCGGTCGTTTGACACGTTCATTCTTGCCATATTCTGCTCGGGACGGAAAAGCTGAATCTTTCCGTCGGCTGTTCTGTAGGCCTTCAGGCCCTCAAAATCAGCCTGACCGTAGTGCAGACACATGGACGAAGGCTCCATGGGGATAGGTCCGTAAGGGACGATCCTTGCGTCGTGCCAGCCCTGTCCCTCGTCGTAATTCATGAGGAACATATGGTCGGTAAAGATCTTGCCGAAGCCAAGCTTGCTTTCATCGGCAGGCTTTTCCTTTGGGGAAGTGGTTCTTGTGATTTTGATTTCCATATCAAACAGTCTCCTTTACTGAAATAATAAACTAAGCTTAATACAGTCGCAAATGCAGATGTTTTACCGTCGTAAAATTCATTCTCAGCCGACAAAATATCCACACTTAAAAAATATAAATACATTATATCAGATATTTTTACATTTTTCAAGAGAAAGTTATATAAAAACCTATTGCATTTTGTTAAGGAATGTGTTATAATTAACAAGCTGATTAAAAAAGCATAAAAATATGTCCTCGTAGCTCAGCTGGATAGAGCACACGCCTCCTAAGCGTGGGGTCGGAAGTTCAAATCTTCTCGGGGACGCCATATGATTTAAGCCGCAGACATTATAACGTCTGCGGCTCAGTCTGTCGAATAACCCCTAATCCGCTTGCGGATTAGGGGTTAAAAA
>JBJERW010000039.1:0-11799 GCA_051882475.1 Huintestinicola sp.
CCCCTCGAAATGCTGTCGCATTTCTCACCCCTTCTCCGCTTTTGAAGGCAAAAGGAGATTTCGCCGTTTGCGAACGGCGACAAGGTGGCTCCGCCCCCTTGACCCCTGCAAGCCTTTGGAAAAGGCTTGAGCGAAACTTTTGCTCCGATTAGGGACTATAGTTTTTTTGCTATCAAACTTTTTCGACAGACTGATTGACACGTCATTATGCTGACATATCCTTTGTCAGCAGCTTTTTATATGAGCAGTCTATGGCAAAAGCACCCAGCGGAGCTGTAATGAGAATGGACAGAACGGCGCAGGTAAGAATGAGCTGTCCGCAGTCAAGACCCATTGCAAGGGGAACTGCTCCTATTGCCGCCTGAACGGTGGCTTTCGGGGTGTATGCCATCATGCAGAAAAGTCGTTCCTTTCGGGTGAGCTTGGTTTTTATCATGCAGACAAAAACTCCTGCCATGCGGAATATTACCGCAGCCGCAACAACAGCTGCCGCTCCCGCTCCGAAAGCGAATGCGTCCGACAGGTTTATCTCCGCTCCCACAAGCACAAACAGCAGTATCTCTGCTGCCGCCCACAGCTTTGTGTACTTTGCGCCCAGCCTTGACGCAAGCTGAGGATAAAGCCTGTTCAGCGCAAGACCTATCGCCATGATGCCGATAAGTGCGGAAACACGGAGCTTGTCCGCCATGAAGTCCTGAAACGCCATAAAGATAAACGAAAGTGAAATGATAACGATGACCTTTGCGGTGTCACGCATATGAAATCGCCTGAATATGAGGTTCAGCGCAAGGGCGATAAGAACGCCTATTCCTGCTCCGAGAATTATTGAGGTTGGAATTTGTATAAGATCGGCAGCGCCCGTTTTTTCTCCTCCCGAAAGGAGCGCCGAAAAAGAGGAAAAGAGCACCAGCACGAAAACATCGTCTGCCGAAGCTCCTGCAAGGATTATCTGAGGTATACCGTGAGCGGTGCCGTAGTTTTCCTCCTTTATTTTTATCATTCGGGGAACTACCACAGCAGGGGAAACCGCCGCCAGAACGCTGCCCAGCAGCAAAGCCTCCTCCGCCGATATACCGAAGACCCTCGGAGCGACAAGCAGCGTTCCGCATATCTCAAAAAGCGCAGGAACAAAGCACATCAGCAGGGCAGGGCGCCCTGCTTTTTTCAGGTCATCTATATCCAGTGAAAGTCCTGCCCTTGTGAGGATTATGACAAGAGCTGCCGAGCGGAGCTGAGATGATATGTTCAGCACCGAATCGTCGATAAGGTCAAGAGCATAGGGACTCATGACGATACCCGTTATTATCATTCCCACAAGAGGGGGCAGGTGTAATTTTTTTGAAAGCTGCCCCATGCACATTCCCACAAGGAGCATCAGTCCCAGACTTAACAGCATATTTTTCCTTCCTTTCAAAACAAAAAAGCCGACAGCTTCTCCCTAAAAAGGCAGAAGTCATCAGCTTAAATCTGTAAGCGGTTTTGCATATCCGTTTTTACGGGATACGCAGGGGAGAACATCATTCCCCGAAATATTTGATTTGTATTTATTATATCATCGTGCCGCACTCTTGTCAATATGCATGAGGATATTTTCGGCGGTTTCGGAGAGCCTTTTTGACTGTACGGGGTCGCTTTCCGCCATGCCCTCGGCGGCTCTTTTCAGCCTTGCGGACTGTATCCGTCCGTAAGCTGCGCAGTCGCCCTCGGTCATGTCCATAATGCCGATATATTCCCGTACGTCATCGATCTCATAAGGCTTCCCCGTGAAAACGCACTTCATCACGGCATAGCTGAATTTTCCTTCGGAAACGGCTGTTTCTTTCTTTACCTCAAAGCCCTTTTCCGCAAGATATCTGCGGAGGAGATTTGCTTTTGTCATAGGCTGCAAAATGAAATTAAGCTTTCCCTTTTCAGCCTTTTTGTCGGAGAGTATCCTTGAAATAAGCTCGCCGCCCATTCCTGCGATAACAACATCGGTCACATTGTCGAGGGGAATGTCTTTCAGTCCGTCGGAGAGATAAAATTCCGCCCTGTCGGTGAGCTTTTCCGCCGCAAATGCGGCTTTTGCGGATTCAAGGGGCTTTTCGTTCACGTCTGCCGCTATTGCTCTTTCGCATCTGCCCGAAGATATCAGATATGCGGGCAGATAGCCGTGGTCGGTGCCTATGTCGCAGACGAAGCTGCCCTCCACCATCATTGCGCAGGCAAGCAGCCTTTTGTCTTTCAGTATCATGTTTATTGCTCCTCGGTCGGAAGGGACGGTTTAACGTAAACCGTTCTGTTGTTTGTGAAGATGACCATTCCCGGCTTTGAACCTGCGGGCTTTTTTACAAATTTTACGGGAACATAGTCCACAGGTACTTGTGCGGAATTTTTCGCCCTGCTGTGGTATGCCGCAAGCCTTGCCGCAAAAAGTATGGTTTCATCGGGGGGAACTGTGCCGCTTGTTTTTATGATAACGTGGGAGCCTGTGATGTTTTTGGTGTGGAGCCATATGTCCGTTTTCTCGGCAGTCTTTGTGGTAAGCTTGTCGTTCTGACGGTTGTTCCTTCCCACAAGCACCGTGTAGCCGTCGGGTGAGGTAAATTCAAGAGGGGGAGCTGTCTTTACAGCCTTGGGCGGCTTGCCCTTTGTGCCGTGGAGGCGGATATATCCCTGCTCGGCAAGCTCGGCTCTAAGCTCGGAAACATCGTTTTCGGTGACTGCTCTCGAAAGAGCGTCGGAAACGCTGTCGATGTACCTAAGCTCCGTTTCGCCCTGTTCGATCTGAACTCTCAGCCGCTTTTCGGCGGTGTCCGCCTTGCGATAGCCTGCGTAATATCTCTGCATATTCTGTGAGGGGGTAAGACGAGGGTCAAGCTCTATCCTCATTTTTGCGCAGTTTTCGTCATAGAAATTATCTGCGTCGAAAAAGGTCATTCCCTTTTCCAGAGCGTACAGATTTGCGGAGATAAGGTCACCTTTCAGCTTGAGTATATCACGTTCCTCGGATATTTTCAGCTCCTGCCGCTGATTTTCCGTTCGCCTTGCGATACGGTCATAGGTGTTTGAAAGCAGACGGTAGAGGTCCTGATATCTTTGCTTCATGCGTGCGGTGTTGTCACGCTCGCTGTAAAAACGGTCAAGGGTCTTTCCTGCGCTTTCGGAGGGTATGGCTTCCATAAGGCTGCCGTATTGGGTTATGCTTTCAAAGCAGAAATCCTTTAAATTTCCGTCGGCGTCCTTTAAAATAGTGTAGCTTCTTTTGCCCGAAAGGAAATTGTCCCTTGTGGCTTTTATCCTCGAAATTATCTTATCAATAAGCTCGTCGGTCAGGTCGTCGGTGGTTATGTCCCTGCCCTCTGCCGCAAGGAATATCCATTCTCTCGCAAGAACGGGGGAAATTCCCTCGAATATGGATATAAGGCATTTTGCGGGATTTTTTCCCACAGCGGCGGATATCCTCGCCCTCATATCCTCATCGGAGGCTATAAGGAAATTGAGCCTGTCCTCACGGGGAGGAACGGTATAGGTCATTCCGGGGAGCACAAGGCGTTCCCGTGACATTGCATCGTCCACTCGTTTCAGGCTGTCGATTATCTTTCCGTTCTGATTTATGACGATAAGGTTTGAATATTTGCCCATTATTTCGGCGGCAAGGGTTATGGTTACCACGTCCCCAAGCTCGTTTACCGTTTCAAAATCAAGGTACAGGATACGTTCAAGACCGTCCTGCCTTACGGCAATAAGCTTTCCGCAGCCCAGATGCTTTCTGAGCAGCATACAGAACATGGGCGGTACCTTCGGATTTTCCACCGTCTGTTCGGTTATATGGATACGGGCGGAGCTTGCGGAGGCGGATATAAGAAGCCTGCTGCTGCCCGTTCTTGTGCGCATGACGATAATAATTTCGTCCTTTGAGGGTTGATGTATCTTTTCTATCCTGCCGCCGATAAGCGGTTCAAGCTCCTGCTTTACGGCAAGAAGAAAGGTTCCGTCAAGTGCCATTGCGGTCACTCCTTTAATTTATTTATCCCCGAACATTTTCCGCAGGTTAACGTCATAGGGCGGACGGCATATGCCCTTTTCGGTTATGATAGCGGAGATAAGTTCTCCCTTTGTAACGTCAAAGGCAGGGTTAAGGCATTTTACTCCCTTTGGTGCTATCTGCTTTGAAAAATAGAGGGAGGTTATCTCCTCGGGAGAACGCTCCTCGATAACTATATCCTCTCCGCTTTTGCAGGAAAAGTCTATGGTGGAGGAGGGGCAGAAAACGTACATGGGTACGCCGTAATGCTTTGCGATGACCGCAGCGCCGCTTGTGCCTATCTTGTTTGCCGTGTCGCCGTTTGCCGCAACACGGTCGCAGCCTGTGAATACGGCATTAACAAGACCCTTGCTCATAACGTATGAAGCCATATTGTCGCATATAAGCCTTACGTCCGCCCCCGAATTCATAAGCTCAAGAGCGGTAAGCCTTGACCCCTGCATAAGGGGACGTGTTTCGTCAACGTATGCCCTCAGCTTCAGTCCTCTTTCGCAGCCCATAATAATAGGACCCAGACCCGTGCCGTAGCGTGATGTGGCAAGAGGACCTGCGTTGCAGTGGGTAAGTATGCCGTCACCGTCCTTAATGAGGGTAAGTCCGTGCTCTGATATGGCGGTGCACATGGCGATGTCCTCGTTATGGAAGGCACAGGCTTCGGCTTTAAGAAGATGTATTATATCATTTTCGGGAAGGGAAGAATTTTTCTCGGCGCAGCTTATCATGCGCCTTACTCCCACGCTGAGATTAACTGCCGTGGGACGGGCAGATATAAGATATTCTCCCGTTTTTTTCATGTATTCAAGCAGTCCGCTGCCGTCTTTTCTCAGGGCTGCCGTAACGTACATACCGTATGCTGCGCATATGCCTATTGCGGGAGCGCCCCTTACGGCAAGGGTTTTTATTGCCGTGTAAAAATCTTCGGGAGCTGTCAGAGTAAGTATTTCAAGGCTTTCGGGAAGGCTGCGCTGGCCGATTATCTCAACGCAAAGAGGCTCTTCGTTCAGCCTAACGCTTGGGGGCAGCTTGTTTATAATGCTCACTTTTTTATTTCCTCATAAATATTGGCGATCGAAGCGGAGATAAGCTTCTTGAACAGGGGGGCTACCCTGTCGGCGGTTTCCTGAACCTCCGCATGGGAAAGGGGCTTGTTCGATACTCCGCAGGCAAGGTTTGAAATGCATGATATGCCTACAACCTTCATGCCCATGTGGTTTGCGGCAATGGCTTCGCAGGCGGTGGACATTCCCACTGCGTCAGCGCCCATTATCCTTACCATTCTGACCTCCGAGGGGGACTCGTAGTTGGGACCTGTCAGCTGGATATATACGCCCTCACGGAGATTTATGTCCAGCGAGCGTGCGGTGTGCTTTACTATCTCACGGAGCTTTTTGCTGTAAATCTCGCTCATGTCGGGGAAACGTGGACCAAGCTCGTCAGGATTTTCACCGATAAGGGGGGAGGGAGCCATGCATATCTGATCGTTTATCAGCATGAAATCTCCGCATTCAAAGCTGTAGTTTACTCCTCCTGCGGCGTTTGTCACAAAAAGCACCTCTGCGCCCATAAGCTTCATGAGCCTTGTGGGGAGAACAACGTCCTCCATGGGATATCCCTCATAATAGTGGATACGTCCCTGCATGATAACAACGGGGACACCTTCCGCATATCCGAAAACAAAGCGTCCCTTGTGTCCCGGAGCGGTGGATACGGGAAAGCCTTCGATGTCCTTGTAATCGAGAACGGCACGGATATCTATCCCGTCGGCGTAATCGCCAAGACCCGAACCGAGGATAAGAGCTATCTTGGGGGTGAAATCTATCTTTGCCTTAAAGGATTCATAGCATTTCATGAGCCTTTCATATCTTGCTGACATATTATCATTCCTTTCAGATCATTGTTTATTATCAGAAGAGCTTTAAGCATCTCTTTTCGTACATTTCCTGAAGAGCAACGAGGATACCCATTCTGCCCGTTGCGTAGGTAAGTCCGCCCTGAACGTATGCGGCATAGGGTTCACGGAGGGGAGCGTCTGCGGAAAGCTCAATGGAAGCGCCGTTGTTGAATGCACCTGCCGCCATTATTACCCTGCTGTCGTAGCCGGGCATATCCCACGGCTCGGGAACGGCGCTGCTGTCAACGGGAGAGCCTTTCTGAACGCCCTGACAGAATGCGATAAGGTTTGCTTCGTTTTTCATGAGCACCGCCGTGATGATATCACCTCTCGGCTCACCGGGCTTGGGGAAGCATTCAAAGCCGAGCTGGGTCATGATATTTGATGTGAAAACTGCTGTTTTGAGGGCGCTGCCCACAACCTCGGGAGCGAAGAAAAGTCCCTGATACATCTTCTTGTTCTGGTCGAGGGAGCAGCCTGCTTCTCTGCCTACTCCGGGGCAGGTAAGACGGTAGGAGCACATTTCCACGTACTTCTTTCCCCCTGCGATATATCCGCCCGTTTCCGCAATTCCTGCGCCGGGGTTTTTTATGAGGGAGCCGACAATAAGGTCTGCGCCTGCTGCGAGAGGTTCTGTTTTTTCAACAAATTCTCCGTAGCAGTTGTCCACCATGACAATGATATCGGGGTTGGAGCCTTTTGCAGCCTTGACTATTTCAGCGATGCCGTTAACCGTAAGGGTCGGGCGGAGAGAATATCCTCTCGAACGCTGGATATATGCTACCTTTGCGCCCTTTACCTTCTGGAATATCTCCGCAACGTTGGGTTTTCCGTCGGGGGTAAGGTCTACCTGATCGTATTCGATGCCGTAATCCGCAAGAGAGCCGTTTCCGCTGCCACGAAGTCCTATGACCTCTTCAAGGGTATCGTAGGGTCTGCCCGTGAGGGAAACTATCTTGTCGCCCTTGCGGAGAATGCCGAACAGCGCACAGGTAAGTGCATGAGTTCCCGAAACAAGACTGTGGCGGACAAGAGCGTCCTCCGCTCCCATTGCCTGAGCAAATACCGAGTCAAGGGTATCTCTGCCCGTGTCGCCGTAGCCGTAGCCTGTGCTGCCCTTCATGCAGACGTCCGTCACCTTGTTGTCGATAAATGCCTTGAGCACCTTTTCGCCGTTGTGACGGGCGGTTTTGTCTATCTCTCTGAAAGCGGCTTCCGAGGCTTCCTCCGCCTTTTCGGCTGCTTTAAGTATTCTTTCTTCGATTTCAAAGCCTTTAACAACATAAGGCTTGGGGTCAAAAATTTCTGCCATATTAATTATCGTTCCTTTCTTTGCCTTCCGATTTATATAATTTTTTTGTGTATACTCCTTCCGACCATACTATCTCAAAGCCGCATTTTCTGTAAAACTCCACATTGCTTTCACGGGTGCGGACGATGGGGCAAAGTCCCCTGCCGATGGCATACTGCGAAAGATACTCAACTATCTTCCGTCCGAAGCCCTGCCCCCGACAGTCGGGCAAAACGCATATATCGGATAAATAAGCGTTCCGACCGTAAGTAAAGTCAACAGCTCCCGCAGCCTTTATGCCGCCGATGTCAAGGGCAGCGCAGTATGATATACCCCGTCTGATACGGTGGGACATATCAGTGTACCACATATCGGCGGAAATGTCAAAGCTTTCCGCAATAATGTTCCTCACCGAATAGAGCGAAAAATCGCAGTTGTCGGAGGTTATGAACATATCATTGTCGGGGGAGGGGTGAGCCTCTTTGCATGACATGACAAGTACATTTTCACGGGAATAGCCTTCACAGCTTATCGCAAAGGGGGCTTCAACGGTCAGGGGAGCGGCAAAGGAGAGCAGTATCTCAAGCTCCTCCCGACCCTCACTGTCGCCTATCTCTCCGCAGAGCACCATGTTTGCATTAAACAGCATAGCAGAAAATTGTGAAGCTTCGGAGGATATAGTGTAAAATCTGCAAAAATCATATTCTGTGCCGTAGGCTTTAAGATAAGCCGATATCTTTCCGCCGTAATAATTCTCCGAAATTAGGAGCTTGTTTCCGCTGTCTGCCTTGTAGGGTGTTATCACTTGCCCGAAAGTATCCTGTTTGCAAGGCATACCGCCAGTCGGCAGCTGTCGGCATAGTCCTTCGGGTCAATAACGCAGGAGGGAGTGTGAAGATATCTGCAGGGAACGGAAACTGCTATGGTGCGGACGCCGCCTCTTGATATGTGGATAACTCCGCTGTCATTTCCCCCTGCGATAACGGTCTTTGTCTGCCAAGGGATATTGTTTTTGGCGGCTTCTTCTCCTGCCATGGCATAAAGCCTGCGGTCGTATACGGTGGAGCGGTCCATGTAGGATACAACGGGCCCCTTTCCCAGCTCGCAGCACTTTTTCTCCCCCGATGAAAGGGGTATATCCGCAGCGGTGGTGGCTTCGAGGACTATGGCAAAATCGGGGTCAACGGAATATGCGGCAGTTCTTGCTCCTCTAAGACCTATCTCCTCCTGTACTGCGAATGTAAAGGTGCAGTCATATTTTATTTCGTCCTCAAGTATCATTGCTATCATCATGGCGCAGCCTGCACGGTCGTCAATGGCTTTGCTGCGGATAAGTCTGCCGCCGAGGCTTGCATAGTCCGCCTTGAAATATGCGTAATCCCCCGGACGGACATACTGCTCCGCTTCGGACTTGTCCTTTGCGCCGATATCAATGTACATATTGTCAAAGGTGGGAGCGGATTTCTTTTCATCGTCGGTCATGTTGTGGACAGCCTTTGAGCCTACAGCACCGTGCAGTATACCCTTGCTTGTTTCCACAGTTACCTGCCTGCCGATAACAGCGTCTGCGTCAACTCCTCCCACGCAGTTGAAGGAGAGAGTTCCGTCGGGAGCAATGCTTGTGACTATAAGCCCCACCTCGTCCATGTGGGCGGATATCATAAGCTTGTTATTGCTTCTTTCTGCGCCCTTGTACTTAGCGATAAGGTTTCCCTGAGGGTCAAGAATGCAGTCGCATTTGTTTTTTATCTTCTCGTAAATGTGATCTCTTACGGCGTCCTCGCCGCCCGATGTTCCGTTTATCTCGCAAAGCTCCCTGAGCAGCTTTTCAAGCATTGTATCTGTTATCATATGCGCTCGCCTCCCAGAATATATTCCGAAAGCAGCTGAGCCGTAAGCATAACGTCCTCTGCGGAAATGACCTCGGCAGGGGTATGCATATATCTCAGCGGAATAGAAAGAGTAACGGCTCTCGAACCGTTTCGGCATATTGAGAACCTGTCGGCGTTTGTGCCCGTCTGTCCGTTCATGACTTCAAGCTGATAGGGTATATTTTTGTCCTCGGCATAGTCAATAAAGCATTTGGAAAGCTTTCTGTCAAGAGAGGGGGCAATGCCTATCATGCAGCCCTTTCCCATCTCGCCGCATTTTTCAGCCTTCTCTCCCTTTGCAAGGGCAAAGCTTACGTCTACGGCAACGGCAATGTCGGGGTCGATATCGAATGCTCCAACAGCCGCACCACGTTCTCCAAGCTCCTCCTGAGCGGAGAACATTACCGTAAAGGAAAAGGGCAGCTCGTCGGGGTCTTTGACCTTTTTGCATACCGTGTCAACGGCGGCTATTATTGCCGCAATTCCGCAGCGGTCGTCAAGAGCGGAGGAGCATATCCTGTCCCCAAGCAGCCTTACGGGGTGAGAATCAAAGGAAACGGTGCTGCCGAGAGGTATTTTTTCATAAGCCTCTTCACGGCTCATGCCAACGTCTATGCATACGTCATCAGCGGACATGACCTTGCTGTCCCCCCCTTTCAGATGAGGGGGGAGTACGCATATAACTCCGCTGTAACTGCCGTCCTTTCCGTGAACGGTGACCTTCTGGGCAGGGAACAGCCTTCTGTCAAGTCCGCCGATATTTGCTACTTTAAGAAATCCGTCCTCGGTGATGTATGATACTATAAGTCCCACCCTGTCAAGATGAGCATCTATCAGCAGATGAGGTCTGCTTTCGGAACGTGTGCCGAAATTTGCAATAACGTTCCCGTTTTTTATCATGCAGCAGGGTGTGTATTTTTTCATTATTTCAAGACAAAGCTCTGCGGTTTCGTCCTCGTTTCCCGAAACGCCCGATGTGTCCGCAAGCTTCATTATAAGCTCGGTAAGTTCGGTTTTATCCATTTTTATGACCATTTCTCCAAACGGGGAAATGTCCTCCTTTTATCAGTATAATTATCAGAGCGCATTGACAAGGCTCTTGTAATGCTTTCCTCTCTCCTCGAAATTGCGGTAGCAGTCAAAGCTTGCGCTTGCAGGGGACAGGGTAACGATATCGCCCTTTGAAGCGTTGTCATGAGCGGCTTTAACGGCAGCTTCCATGGAATCGGCTCTGATTATGCGGCACTTTTCGGGGTCGTAACCGCTGTAATTTTTCACAGCTGTTTCTATCTTATCAGCCGTTGCTCCCGTAAGGATAAGTATCTTTACCCTCTCGTTTATGGGAGCGGCAAGGGTGTTGTAATCAAGCTTTTTGTCCGATCCGCCTGCGATAACTATAAGCTTTTGGTCAAAGGAGTTCAGTCCCGCAGTGACCGCAACGGGGCTTGTGGCGATGCTGTCGTTGTAGTATTTTACCCCGTCAAGCTCACGGACAAATTCGATACGGTGCTCCACTCCGCCGAAATTCTTTGCGGTTTCGGCGATAGCTTCTGTGGGGACAGTTCCGTAAACTGCGGCAATGGCGGCAAGGTAATTTTCAACGTTGTGCATTCCGGGGATACGTATATCGTCCTTGTGGAAAAGCTTTTCGGTCTTTCCGCCGCTTGTAAAGCAGAGATATCCTTCTTTGTCAAGATATGCGCCCCTGTCGGGAACTGTTTTGCGGCTGAATTTGTAGAGATCGCCCCTTGCAAGGGAGGAAAGCTTTTCGGTTTCGGCGTTGTCGGCGTTGAGGACAGTCCTTGAAAAAGCGTTCTGATGAATGAGAAGGTTTTTCTTTGCGCCGATGTATTCGTCCATGTCCTTGTGGACGTTAAGATGATCGGGGTAGATGTTTGTGATAAGTGCGCAGTCGGGAGATCTTCTCATGCTGATAAGCTGGAAGCTGGAAAGCTCCACAACGGCAATGTCGTCGGGGCATATCTCCTCTATTATCGGCAGCAAGGCTCTGCCGATGTTGCCCCCCTTATGTACTTTTTTTCCGCTTCTTGAAAGAATCTCCGAAATAATTGTGGTGGTTGTGGTCTTGCCGTCCGTTCCCGTTATGCCGATTATTTTGCAGGGGCACAGATCGAAGAAGACCTCCATTTCCGAGGTAACGGCAATGCCCTGCTCATGGGCTTTTGTCAGCACGGGGTTAAGATAGTACATTCCGGGTGTGCGGAAAACGATATCGCAGGAAAATATAGCGTCAAGATAGCTTTCACCCGTGGAGAATTCTGCGCCCATAGCGGCAAGCTCCACATAGATATCTCCCATTTCGTCGGGAGTTTTTCTGTCGCAGACAATTACGTCAAGCCCCTTTTTCAGGAACATTTTTATAAGGTCATTGTGGCTTACGCCCGTTCCGATAAAGGCTATTTTCTTATCCTTCAGCTCGCCGAAAAAGCGTTCGGCTTTTGTATTGGAATATGTCATTATGCTGCCTCCGAAAAATATTTATATGCGGCTTTTTGTGTCCGCAGTTACTCATATTATATTATACTCCATTTTTCGGAAAATAGCAATATTATTTTGATAATTTGATGCTTGTTATTGTGTAGGGTTTTGTCGGTGTTACGGCTGCAAAAAAGGACCTGCATCCGCATTCGGATACAGGTCCTTCCAGTCTGTCGAATAACCCCTAATCCGCTTGCGGATTAGGGGTTAAAAAGTATAT
>JBJERW010000040.1:0-99624 GCA_051882475.1 Huintestinicola sp.
GATATACCGAGTTCACACAGGGTATTCTTAATGTTACAAGCCTTGTATTCTTTGTAAGCGTAATTTTTATCTTCAATTTCCTCACTGTAAGAGTGCTTGAAAAACGCCGCTGGAGCTGATTTTTCCGTCGGCATATGAATGCGAAGAAATAATACGCTAAAAAAGCTATGAAAGGATGGTCATATTAATGGCTAAAAATAAAAAGCAGTCAAGCTCCACAGCAGCTGAAAACTCCGCAGCCGCTGAGAATTCCGTTGCTGCAGAGAATTCCGCTGCCGAAGAAAGCTCCGCAGCCGCTGAGAATACAGCTGCCGAAGAGCAGACGGAAGCTTCTGCGGATAAGGATACTGCCAAGAAGAAATCCAAGAAGGAAATTTCTCCCGAGCTTGCCGATGAAAAGGCAAAAAAGAAGGCATATAACCGCAGAAAGCTTAAATACGGTTCTGTTGCAACAGCAATAACCGTTGTTGTCATTGCTGCGGTGGTGCTTGTAAATGTAATTGTAGATCTTGCGTCCGACAGGGTAAATATGTCCCTTGACCTTACCCCCGGAGGAACATTTGAGATATCCCAGGAAACTAAGGATTATCTCGATACCGTTAACGAGCCTGTTGAGATAGTATGTCTTTCCGACGAGCTTACCTTCCAGACCTCAAACTACATCTATTTCAAGCAGGCATATGAGGTACTGAAAAAGTATTCTATCTATTCCGATAACGTTACCGTAAAGTATGTTGATATGACAAAAGACCCTACTTACGTTAACAGATACAGTGAAATGTACAGCGGAGAGATATCCCAGTACAGCATCGTTGTGGAATCCTCAAAGAGAATAAAGGTAATGAGCATTCAGGACCTTTACAATGTTGAGATGAACTACAACACCTTCTCACAGGAGATAGTTTCCTCAAAGGCTGAGCAGGAGCTTACATCTGCTATCATGTATGTTACCGACCCCAATCCCATTAAGGCTGTTGTTTTCAACAGCGAAACCTCGGGTTCTTCCTATGATAACGTAATTGATCTTCTTACATCAAACGGCTTTGACGTTTCCGAGATCGACCCCCTTGTGGATATGATACCCGAAGACGCACAGCTTTTGGTTATCAATGCGCCCCTTAACGACTATGACAACGACATTATCGACATGGTCTACAAATTCCTTGACAACGGCGGACAGCTTGGTAGAAACCTTATCTACATTGCCGATTATTCGCAGAAAACCACCGCAAATATCGACGCTCTCCTTGCAGAATGGGGCATAAAGGTTGAAACGGGCGTTGTCGGCGACCAGAATACGAAAAACCTCATGGGTCAGAGCTATTACAATATCAAGAACTATATTACGGAAAATGACTATTCGTCAAATGTTTCCGAAATGTCCCTGCCCGTTCTCGATTATCAGTCCAGACCTATCACACTTCTTTTCGATACAAAGGATACACGTACAGCGACAGCTCTGCTCCGGACCTCGGAAACAGGCTTTATCATGACCGAGGAAATGCAGGACGCTATCAGAAACGGTGAATCTCCTCAGATCGAAACCTCTCCTCAGACAACAATGGCTATCGGCAGTAAGTATATCTTTAACTCGGACAACGAGGCGGTTTACAGCAATGTTCTCGTTATCGGTTCTTCCGAAACTCTTGACAAGAGCTTTACCGAAACCACCTATTACAACAACGGCGATTACTTCATGTCTATCCTCAATACAATGACAGGCAAAAACACGGGCATAACCATTGTTGCCAAGGATCTTACATCTGTGACCTTTGATGCCGATATGGCAGTTGTATCCAGATACTATATCCTGTTCGTGGCTGTAATACCCCTTGCAGTTCTTGCAGTCGGAGTGGTTGTTTATTTCAAGAGGAGAACCAAGTAATGAGATCCAAGTTCAAGTTTTTAATTGCGGGAGCAGTTGTGCTGCTCCTGCTTGTGGGAGCTGTTTTGGCACTTGTTCTGACGGACAGCTCAGATGATACGCCTGATGAAGAGATCACGACTACCGCAGCGGAAACGCAGTCAAGGCTTCTTTATGAAAAAGACCCGTCAACGATTCTCGATATTAATGTAACCAACAGTTCGGGAGAATATGACATCATAAAGTACACCGAGGATTCATGGGTAATTCTTGAATTTTACGGTCAGCCCCTTAATGTGTCCAACCTGAACACTGCTCTTGACAGCGCTACTACTGTTACAGCGCAGCAGATCGTTGCCGAAAATGTTTCCGACCTTTCGATCTACGGACTTACCGACCCTCGTGCAAAGGTGACCGTATCATTCGGAAACGATGACGGAACCAACATTACTGAGAAGAAGCTTGTTATCGGCGACGATACCCCCGTTTCGGGCACGACATATATGTGCTTCGACGGCGAAAATACGGTATATACCGTCAATACATCGGATATCAAGTGTTTCCTTGAGGACAAGTATTACTATGTCAGCAAGACGGTCTATATTGCTAAGACTGCAGCTGACGAGGAAGATACTACCGATTACACAAAGATCAACAGCATCACCATCAGCCGCAAGGATATAGATTATGATATTGTTGTGGAGTATGACGAGCGTCAGGATTCCGATGAAATAGTAACGGGAAATTCTTCCACCCATGTTCTTTCAAGCCCCGTAAAGCTTGACCTTAACCCCGACCTGTGCGACAGCGTGCTGAATAACGTTTTCGGTCTGACTGCCGACCATATCGAGAAGATGTCCCCCACAGAGGCAGACCTTGCGGAATACGGACTTGACGACCCCTTCGGAACAGTGGATTTTGACATTGTTGGAGGACCGCTTAAGCTGTATATCGGCGATCCCTATAAGGATGACGACGGCAAGCAGGCAGGCTATTACTGCATGGCTGAGGGTATCGACATCGTATATGCTTTCACAAACGATTCTATACCGTGGGCAACCGTAATGCCTCTTGACATTACCATGACCATGATAACCAGCACCTATATCTATTCGATAGACTCCATTGACGTATCCTGCGGCGGCGAAAATACTCATTTTGAGCTTAACAAGGATTCGGATAATTTCGCTGTAACCTGCGATGACCCCGATGTTACCGCCGACAACTTCAAGTCCTTCTATCAGTTCATTCTCCGTGCCCCTGCAGAGGAGCTTTATCTTGACGAATGCACCGAACCTGCAAACATTACCTTGACCATAAAGAATGACTACGGTACGGACGTTATCGAGTTTATCGAGTCCACCGACAGAATGTCTGTCATCAGGCTTAACGGCGTTACAAGTTTCAGGTGCAGAACTGCGTATACCGCCCGTCTTATCGAAAATCTGGAGCATCTCCTCAATAACGAAGAAATTATTGATACATGGTAAGATACGACAAAAAATTCAGTGCCCAAAAGGTACAATAATAATTGAACCGCCGATGTGCAAGAAAAAATTTGAAGAAATTTGAAAAAAATACTTGAAATTTCTTGCTGAAAATGTTATAATATTTTTAATGAATCACAACATTTTCGACAGAAGTTTTGACGGCGGATATTTCTTAGAAGGAGGAATCAACAATGAGTGACGCAGTAAGCACAGTAAAGAAGCCTGATTTCTTTACGTATAAAGGTTTCCCTCTTGTCAGAAAGGGAGATGAAATTTATTTCGGCAACATGTATGACCCATATGTAATTATGATGCAGATCATTGAAAAAACCAAGGTTGGCGATCTTGATGTGGCCAGCAAGGTTAAAATATACAAGATGGCTACAGACGAAAAGCTTAATCCTATGCAGGCAATTGTAAAGCAGAGTGAAAAAAGCAGTCTTTATGAAGCCCTTGACATTGCATATGTGTGGCTGACGAGATAAGTTTTACAAACAAAATAAAACAGGCGCCTAACGGTTATGATTTCCGTTAGGCGCCTGTTTTTTTAATGAATTTGTTTTATCATCGGAGTAATAATTATTCCGTCGTTTATCTGTTCCATATCCGAGGGTAAAAATCCCAATGCCTTGTAGAACGGCATACCGTAGGGTGATGAATTGACGGTTATCTCCGTGAAGCCCTTTGATGCCGAGAATTTTTCGAGCATTGCGAACAGCCCTTTTCCCACGCCCTGCCTTTGATATTTTTCAGCGGTAAAGGCAAGACAGACGTGATTGCCGTCACGCAGAGCCATCATTCCAATGATTTCACTGCCCCTTTTGCATACCCATATGGGAATATCGCAGCTTTTTATGCGCAGCGACAGCTTTTCCGATTCAAGAAAGTCGTGAAAAGCTTTTACCCCTTCCGACGGATAACAGGGCGCTTCAAAACGGTCAAACACATCTCCTGCAAGACTGAGCGCCGCCGAAATATCGGCATCGGCGGCAGGGTCAAGCTGTAAAAAAGCATTATCTGTCATTTATGCTTACATACTCCTTGTGCTTGTTAACGCTCTTGTATGCGGGACGGATTATCTTGCCTGCGTTCGTAAGCTCCTCAATGCGGTGAGCCGACCAGCCTGAAAGACGTGCAATGGCAAACAGGGGAGTGTAAAGCTCCTGAGGAAGTCCGAGCATGCTGTAAACAAATCCGCTGTAAAAGTCGATGTTTGCCGAAACGCCCTTGTAAATATGGCGTTCCCTGCTGATAACCTCGGGGGCAAGACGTTCAACCTTATGATAAAGCTCCAGCTCCTTCTGCATACCCTTTTCTTCCGCAAGCTTATCCACAAAGCTGCGGAAAATATTCGCTCTCGGGTCGGAAATGGAGTAAACCGCATGACCCATTCCGTAGATAAGTCCCGACTTGTCAAAGGCTTCCTTGCGGAGCAGCTTTGTGAGGTATTCGCTTATCTCCTCCTCGTTTTCCCAATCGGCAATGTTTTGCTTCAAGTCTTCAAACATCATTGTTACCTTGACGTTTGCGCCGCCGTGCTTTGGACCTTTAAGAGAGCTGAGCGCTGCGCATATTGCCGAATAGGTATCAGTGCCCGAAGATGTAACAACGTGTGTCGTAAAGGTAGAGTTGTTTCCGCCGCCGTGCTCTGCGTGGAGAACGAGAGCGATATCGAGCACCTTTGCTTCAAGCTCCGTGAACTTGCTGTCGGGCCTTAAAAGATGAAGAATGTTTTCAGCCGTGGAATATTCGGGAACAGGCTGATGTATAATAAAGCTTTCGCCGTCAATATAATAATTTTTCGCTTGATATCCGTAAACAGCGATCAGCGGCATGAGAGCGATAAGCTCAAGGGACTGACGGAGAACGTTTGGGATAGACGTATCGTTTGCGTAATCGTCATAGGAAAATAATGTGAGCACACCCCTTGCAATGCTGTTCATAATATCGCTGCTTGGGGATTTCATCATAATATCACGCACAAATGTCGTGGGGAGCTTGCGGTAATCTGCAAGGAGTGCGGTGAACTCGTTAAGCTCGTTTCTGTTTGGAAGCCTTCCGAAAAGAAGCAGATAGGTGGTTTCCTCAAATCCAAATCTGTTTTCTTTTACAAATCCGCTTACAAGATCGTTAATGTTTATACCCCTGTAGTAGAGCCGTCCGTCACAGGGTATCATTTCGTTATCCTCCACAATGTAGGATACGATCTCGGAGATCTCGGTAAGCCCTGCAAGGACTCCCTTTCCGTTAATATCACGCAGACCCCGTTTCACCTCATATTTTGCATAGAGTGAGGGATCGATTGCGCCGTTTTCTTCACACATGGAAGCAAGGGCGATGATTTGAGGAGTAACCTTTGAAAAACTGTAATGTGATGCCATAGTCATTCGTCCTTTCTGTACATTAAGTTGAGTTGTTAATCACATATTCATTTTATCATAAAAAAAACAAAAAAACAAGTGGATTTTGACCATTCGGTAAATTTCATCTGTTTGTCACAAAAGTTCTGTAAGAAACCCTCATTTCCGTAACAAAGGACAGGTGCGTTATTACGGATTATTATTTCTTTGGAAACGATTTGATCAGCGGTTCCTTTGATTTATAAAATTTTATAATATTGCTATTGAAAAAAGGTTCGCATTGTGGTAAAATAAATAAGTTATAAGCATTTACGGCGTTGTATACAGAACAGCCTTAAAATGTGCGATCGGAGATGAAGAATGTGGGAGGCATAAAAACCGTTCGGTTAGCGGCTTTGATATTTTTTTCGGCTGTTCTGACGGCGTGCGGACGGCAGGAGAGCTATCGTCCCATTGAATCCATGCCTCCTGCAGAAACCGTGACGACAACCGAAAATACCTATACGGGCACTACGGTCGAGTTCTACCATTTCGAGCCTGATATAACAACGTCCGAAACGACAAAAATCCCTTTGATATTCGGTGCCCCCGATATTCCCGAGGCGGATATTCCTGTGGACGATACAGGGCTTGGCGGAGCGCTTGATATTCCTCAGGCGGATACAGCTCCGTATAGTCTGACTGAGCAGACGTATTATGAAACCTCAGTAACGTCAGCGGAGTATTCCTCAGGGGCGGAAACCGTATCGGAAGTTTCCGAAAGCTCTGCCGAAACGAGTGAAACAACGACCCGTCAGTCGGAAACTGTAGTTACGGGAGATACTGCCGATTCGGGCAGGATATACACCGTTTCCGCAGACAAAGCAGACAGATAAACACGAAAGGACTTGAATTTCATTGCCTATTAATATACCAAACAATCTTCCCGCAACAGAAGATCTGACAAGAGAAAACATTTTTTTCAAAACAAACGCAGCCGCCGAGCATCAGGATATTCGCCCCCTTAAAATAGCCATACTTAATCTGATGCCCAAGAAGATAGTAACCGAAACACAGATACTTCGTCTGCTCAGCAATACACCCATTCAGGTGGATATCGAATTCTTGATGACAGCGTCCCATGTGTCAAAGAACACGCCCCTTTCTCATCTCAACAAGTTTTACACCACCTTTGACAAGATCAAGGATCAGCGCTTTGACGGACTTATCATTACGGGAGCGCCCGTTGAACAGATACCCTTTGAGGAAGTGGATTACTGGAGTGAGCTGTGCGAGATAATGGACTGGTCAACCACAAATGTTTTTTCGACCTTCCATATCTGCTGGGGAGCGCAGGCAGGACTTTATTATCATTACGGCATACCGAAATATCCTCTTTCGCAGAAAATGTTCGGCGTTTTTCCGCATAAAATAGAAATGCCGAATCACCCTCTTGTAAGAGGATTTGACGAGCAGTTTTTCGTTCCCCATTCCCGTCATACCGAGGTAAGGCGTGAGGATATCGAGAAAAATCCAAACCTTGATATACTTACCTCGTCGCCCCTTTCGGGAGTCCATATCGTCAGCGACAAGTCACAGAGAATGTTTTTCGTAACGGGACATTCGGAGTATGACAGATTTACTCTTCGGGACGAATATTTCCGTGACGTGGAAAAGGGACTTGATATCAGTAAGCCTTATCGGTATTTTCCATTTGATGATGTTGAGCAGCCCCCTCATTTCAACTGGCGCTGCCATGCAAATATGATGTTCTCCAACTGGGTAAATTACTGCGTTTATCAGGAAACGCCCTTTGACCTTGACGATCTTGAGCCTGTAAGCAAAATATAATTCGGAGGTGAACTTCCATGGACGTTCGTGTGGGAGATGTTCTGACAATGAAAAAGCCGCACCCCTGCGGTTCAAAGGAAATGACAGTCCTCCGTTCGGGAATGGATTTCAAGCTGAGATGTTCGGGGTGCGGACATGAGTTTATGGTTCCAAGAAACAAAATCGAAAAGAATATCAAGGGGATAAAACGTGAAAACAAGGAGCAGTAGCTTTTTATACGGCAATTCATGACAATAATATATTTTACGGAGGATACTGCCCATGTTTGATAAATTAAAGCTTACCGAAGGAAGATACGAAGAGATAAGCGCAATGCTTTCCGACCCTGCCGTATGCGGCGATAATGCCCTTTACGCAAAGCTGATGAAGGAATATAAAAGTCTTACGCCTGTTGTCGAAAAATACAGGGAGTTCTGCAAATGCGAATCGGATATTGCCGAGGCAAAGGAGCTGCTTGACGAAAGCGGTATCGATAAGGATATGAAGGAGCTTGCCCAAGCAGAGCTGGACGACGCAAAGGAGCGTATCGATGCTATATCCGAGGAGCTGAAAATTCTTCTTATCCCCAAAGACCCCAACGACGACCGAAGCGTTATCATTGAGATAAGAGGCGGCGCAGGGGGAGAGGAAGCGGCGCTTTTTGCAAATTCACTTTTCAGAATGTATTCCATGTATGCCGAATCAAGACGTTGGAAAATGGAGGTACTCAGCGCAAATCCCACAGAGCTTGGCGGCTTTAAGGAGATATCCTTCAGCATCGAGGGGGAAGGAGCATATTCACGCTTTAAGTTTGAAAGCGGAGTGCACAGAGTTCAGCGTGTTCCCGAAACCGAATCACAGGGCAGGATACAGACCTCCACCGTTACCGTTGCCGTGCTGCCCGAAGCGGAGGATATTGAGCTGGAGATAAATCCCGCAGACCTGAAAATAGACGTGTTCAGGGCGTCGGGAGCAGGAGGTCAGCATATCAACAAGACCGAATCTGCGGTCAGGATAACACATCTTCCCACGGGAGTTGTTGTCGAATGTCAGGACGAGCGAAGCCAGCATAAAAACAAGGACAAGGCAATGAAGGTGCTCCGTTCACGTCTTTTTGAAGCCCTGCAGCAGGAGCAGGCGGATAAGATAGCCTCCGACAGAAAATCTCAGGTGGGAACGGGAAGCCGTTCCGAGCGTATCAGAACATATAATTTCCCCGAAGGACGGCTTACCGACCACCGTATCGGTCTTACCATATACCGCCTTGAATATATATTAAACGGTAATCTTGATGAGGTCATCGACGCTCTTGCAACTGCGGATCAGGCGGCAAAGCTTTCCGCTCAGTCGGAGTAATGGTTTAATGGCTGCGCATTTGAAAGGAAATGACTTTATATGCTTTATGAAACCGAAATGCTGTCCTTGTCGGAACAGGATATCGAAAAGGCGGCAGAGCTGCTGAAAAACGGTAATGTTGTGGGAATACCCACCGAAACAGTTTACGGTCTTGCGGCGGACGCACTTAACGCCGAAGCAGTGGCAAAGATATTTGAAGCAAAAGGACGTCCCCAGGATAATCCGCTGATAGTTCATATCGGGGAATTCGAGGATATATACAAGTACGTCCGATGTGTTCCCGAAAATGCGGTAAAGCTTGCGGAAGCGTTCTGGCCGGGACCTATGACAATGGTACTCCCGAAGAAGGAATGCATTCCGACAGTAACAAGCGGCGGACTTGATACAGTGGGGATACGTTTCCCCGTTCACCCTGCCGCAAGAGAGATAATCAGAAGATGCGGCTGTCCTCTTGCCGCACCGTCGGCAAATCTTTCGGGAAGTCCGAGCCCCACATCTGCTCTTCACGTTTTGAAGGATATGCAGGGAAGGATACCTGCCATAGTTGACGGGGGAGAATGCAGCGTAGGTGTGGAATCAACGGTCATATCCGTTGAGGAAAACGGCACAGTCCGCCTGCTCCGACCGGGATTTGTATCCCCCGAAGAGCTGTGCGGAGTTGTGGGAGAAGAAAACGTCGTTTTTGCCAAGGGAGTTACCGAAAAGCTGCCCGAGGGCGAAAAAGCCCTTTCTCCCGGAATGAAATACAAGCACTATTCCCCAAAGGCAAACGTGACCATACTCAAAGGCTCTCTCGCACAGTTTACCGATTATGTGAAGGCTCATAACGGAGATGATGTAACGGCAATGCTTTTTGACAGCGATGCAGAAAGCTATCCGTATAAATATATGACCTACGGCGAAACTTCGGAGGAGCAGGCAAGACAGCTTTTCGGCGTTCTCCGAAAGGCGGACGATATGGGCGTAAGGCAGATATATGCACGGTGTCCCTCCCAAAGCGGAGTAGGACTTGCAGTATATAACCGTCTGCTCCGTGCGGCAGGCTTCGAGGTGATAACGCTTGAATAAAACTCAAAAGCTAAGTCCCGTTATCGGTCTTACGGGGCAGAGCGGAGCGGGAAAAACCACCGCCGCAAAAATTTTCCGTGACGAAAATTTCGCTGTCATCGACGCAGATATTGCCGCTCGTGAGGTTGTGGAGCCGGGGACGGTCTGCCTTCGGGATATTGCAGAATGTTTCGGAAATGATATGATATGTAAAAACGGCTGCCTTGACCGAAAAAAACTGGGCGAAAAGGTGTTTTCCGACAAAAATATGCTCATGCGCCTCAACAATATCATTTATCCCCACATAAATCGCCGAATCGAAGCGCTTATCGGGGAGTATTCCGCCGATCACCCCTATATCCTCCTTGACGCACCCACGCTGTTCGAGGCAGGCGCAGACAAATTCTGCGCAAAGATAATCAGTGTGACCGCTCCGAGAGAGATAAGGCTGAAAAGAATTACCGCACGTGACAATATATCAGAGGAAATGGCGCTCAGACGGTTTGATTCACAGCTGTCCGAGGAATATTTCCGTCAGAAGTCCGATTATGTGATCGAAAATAACGGCGATGAAGAAGCCTTCCGTGAAAAGGTAAAGGCTGTCTGTGCCGTCATCAAGGAGCTGTATGATGCAAAAGACGCAGGTTCGTAAGAAAAAATTACGTTTGTTTCCGATCATCATGATCGCAGTCATAATTTTTGCTGTCATAAAAGCTCCCGACCTGTGCAGAACATATATCTACCCCGAAAAATACAGCGAGCTTGTGGAAACCTATTCGCAGAAGTACGGAGTGGATAAATATCTTGTCTATGCTGTGATAAAGACCGAGAGCAATTTCGACCCCAACGCCTGCTCGGAGGTTGGCGCAAGAGGACTTATGCAGATCATGGAGGACGCCTACGACTGGGTAGGCTACCGCATGAACGAGGAACGGGAGTTGAGCTATGACTGCATGTATGTTCCCGAATACAATATCGAGTACGGGACATATCTGCTGAAGCTGCTTTACGAGGAATTCGGGAACGAGGAAGCGGCAATTGCTGCATATCATACGGGACGGGGAAACGTAAACAGCTGGCTGAAAGACCCCGAATACAGCTCCGACGGCGTGACTCTTGACAAAATGCCCTCCTCGGCGACCGCTCACTATGTTTCCAAGGTAATGAGAGCTTATGCGAATTACCGTAATCTATATGAAAATAACTGAAAGGAAGAATGAAAAATGTCAGAAAAGGAAAAATCAGCAGGAAAGCTTCTCATGGAAAAGCTCTGCACAAAAAAGAAAAACGGCGGACTTATCCTGTCCGATGAAGAGCTTGCCGCATGCGACGCTTACTGCGAGGACTACAAGGCTTTCCTTAATGCCGCAAAGACCGAGCGTGAGGCTGCTGCATATACTGCCGAAAGAGCGGAAAAGAACGGTTTTAAAAAGTTTGAAAGGGGCATGAAGCTTTCCGCAGGGGATAAGGTCTACTATGTCAACCGTGAAAAATCGGTTATCCTTGCCATAATCGGCAGCGAGCCTATCGAAAACGGCGTTCATCTTGCGGCTGCTCATATAGATTCCCCCCGTCTTGACCTGAAGCAGTGCCCTCTCTACGAGGATAACGAGGAGGCCTTCTTCAAGACACATTATTACGGCGGAATAAAGAAATATCAGTGGCCGACTATCCCTCTGTCCCTTCACGGCGTTATCGTAAAGGCTGACGGCACAAAGGTGACTGTTAACATCGGCGAGGACGAAAACGACCCTGTGTTCTGTGTGACAGACCTTCTTCCCCACCTTGCTCAGGAGCAGATGAAGCGTGCCGCAAATGAGATCGTTAAGGGTGAGGAGCTGAATATCCTTATCGGTTCCCGTCCCTTCAAGGACGATGATGTGAGCGAAAAGGTAAAGCTTGCGGTCATGGCAATACTCAACGAGAAATACGGTATCATTGAAAAGGATTTTCTTTCTGCCGAGCTTGAAGCTGTTCCTGCATTCAAGGCAAGGGATATCGGCTTTGACCGCAGCATGATAGGTTCCTACGGTCACGATGACAGAGTATGCGCATATACGGCTCTTACAGCTATTCTGGACTGTGAAAGGGTCAATAAAACGGCAGTTGTTATCCTTACCGATAAGGAGGAAACAGGCTCCGACGGAAACACAGGTCTGCGTTCGGCATATCTGAAATATTTCATTGCCGACCTTGCTGCCTGCTTCGGAGCAGAGGGCAGAACAGTGCTTTCTCATTCCGAGTGTCTGTCCGCCGATGTAAACGCAGCATTCGACCCCACATTCCCCGATGTTATCGAAAAGAGGAACGGTGCATTCATCAACTACGGCGTATGCGTTACAAAGTTCACGGGTTCAAGAGGAAAGTCGGGCACTTCCGACGCTTCTGCGGAATATGTGGGCAGGATACGTGCTCTCCTTGACAAAAATAACGTTATCTGGCAGACGGGCGAGCTTGGCAAGGTAGATCTTGGCGGCGGCGGAACGGTTGCGGCATATATTGCAAATCTTGACGTTGATACTATCGACGTGGGTGTACCCGTGCTTTCAATGCATGCTCCCTATGAAATAGTTTCAAAGCTTGATGTATATATGACATACAAGGCTTTCCATTGCTTCCTTGCGGAATAACAGAAAAAATCAGATTACAATAAAAAGCAAAGCCTGAGAAGAAACGGTGATCTTCTCAGGCTTTATTTATCAAGCTCAGCCTAAATAAGTAACGGCTCAAAATAAGTACCGTTACCGAGACAAGAACTTTACTCCCCCAATGAACTAACAGAACGGGTGGGTGCAGGCTCAGCCTATATAAGTAACGGTTCAAAGAAAGTATCGTTACCGAGCCAAGAACTTCACTGCCCCAATTAACTAACAGAACGGTTGGGTGCAGGCTCAGCCTATATAAGTAACGGTTCAAAGAAAGTATCGTTACCGAGCCAAGCACTTTACTGCCCCAATTAACTAACAGAACGGTTGGGTGCAGGCTCAGCCTGCGATTGTTTTGGAAGGCAGACGGTTATTCTCGTGCCGATGTCCTTGTATGAAATGACCTCGAAATGTCCGCCGTGTCTGTCAACTATCCATTTTGCAATGGAAAGTCCAAGACCCGTTCCCCCTGTTTCACGGTTTCTTGCAGGGTCGCTTCGGAAAAATCTGTCGAAAATGTTGGGAATATCCTTTGCGTCAATGCCTATACCCGTGTCCTGAACCTCAAAGGAGGGGAGTCCTCCGTCGGTGTATTTTACCCTCAGTATGATCTCGTTGCCCGAGGGAGTGTATTTTTTTGCGTTGTCACAGAGAATACGTGCGGTCTGCTTCATCATGGAAATATCCGCATAAATGGGTATGTCCTCACGAATGTCAAGAGTATATCTGTGATCTGCATCTATCATCTCGGCTTCGTTGTAAACCTCGGTTATCATGTCCGAAAGAGAAAAAGCAGTCATGTTTACAGGCTGACGTCCGTTGTCGCCCCTTGCAAGGAACAGCAGCTGTTCAACCAGATTATTCATGTTTTCCGATTCGTTTTTTATCGCCGTAATGCTTTCTTCAAGTACCTTGCTGTCGGTTTTTCCCCACCTGTCAAGCATTCCTGCATATCCCTTTATGACCGCAATAGGCGTCCTCAGCTCATGTGAAGCGTCCGATACAAATCTGGACTGGCTTTTGTATGCCGCTCTCATTCGGTCAAGGAGATCGTTTATAGCGTTCTCAAGCTGTTTTAAGTCCCTGTTTCCCGTAGAAATGTGCACGTCGGAGTCGATAGGGTCAATGCTTCCGATAGCGCTTTCGATGTCGTCAAAGCTGTAGCTTGACGTGTGAGCGGCTTCGGTAAGCTCCGATGTGGTCAGCGCCATTTTCTTTAGGGGACTGAGCATTTTTTTCGCCTTAAAATATTCGGGAAGATACCGCAGTATCCAGAACGCCAGCTGTATCCCCGCAAGCATGCCTATGCCGCTGAGAGTAAACTGCAAAAACTCTCCGGCAGGAACCGTATTATCCCCGAAGGAGTAAACGGCAGAGCCTATCAGCGCCCATAATTCTGACGGCGAAGGCGGTCCCGATGCGGACGCTCCGGTTGCCATGTCAATAGTCAGCGATCTTGAAAGAGCAGGGTCGAATTCGGATAAGATCATTCTTTCGGTGCCTATTGCCCAGCTGACGATCGCCGCAATAAGCAGAAACAGATCGGTGAGAATATATGTGCCGAGCAGACTGAACTGCAGATGAAAAGCTATCTGCCCCGCAATTGAACTGCTGTCATCTCTTTTTCCCGACAAACTTCCGCCCCCCTTTTATCTTGATTCCAAGTTGAAAAAAGTACATAAAAACTGCGCAAAAACCTGCAAATACGTTTTTGCGCAGTTTTTGTCCGCACATTTATTGTCTGCTTTAATTATTTTATCACATATCCCATTCCACGGACGGTAGTGATATATTTTACGTCCGAAACAGCCTCAAGCTTGCTCCTCAGATATCTTATATAAACGTCAACCACGTTTGTTTCCCCGAAATAATCGTAGCCCCATACCTTTTCAAGGAGCTGTTCTCTCGTCAGAACGATGGATACGTTTTCCAGCAGAGCCTGCAGCAGACCGAATTCTTTTATGGTAAGCTCAACGGGCTTGCCGCCGCAGGTCACGGTGTGACGGGCAGTGTCCATAACAAGTTCTCCGAAGGTAAGAAGCTCACGGTCTGATTCGGCAGGGGAGCTGCCGCTTTTTGTGTTCTGCCTCAGCATTACACGGATCCTTGCAAGAAGCTCCTCAATTGCAAAGGGCTTTGTAATATAGTCGTTTGCGCCCATATCCAGACCCGAAACCTTGTCCATAACCGAATCCCTTGCCGTAAGCATGATAACGGGCACGTCGGAGGTCTTTCTCAGCCGCCTTAATACCTCAAGGCCGTTAAGTCCGGGCAGCATTATGTCTAACAGGATAATGTCATATCCGCCCGATTCCGCAAGGGTAAGACCCTCTCGTCCGTCCCCCGAAATGGTTGTTTCATACTGTTCATGCTCCAGCTCCAGCTGAATGAATCTTGCAAGCTGAGGTTCGTCCTCCACTATCAGAATTTTTGCCATGAGTTTCGTCCTTTCCTATGCCGAATTTATAAATCACTGAAAATGCATTTCAGCTGCGTTTTTCCACCGTATAGCTCAATCCCGACATCAGCGTGATAACAAACACAACAACGGCAAACCCTGCGGTAAAGCAGCAGAGAATAAGCGCAAATACAATGGGAAAGCAGAAAACCTCCGCACCGTTCTTTGACGCAACTATGTGATATTTGAACAGCTCTCTGCCAATCTCAGCGATCTTTCTGAAAACAAGGCGGAAAAATTCTCCGATGCTTTCTGCGTCAGCAGCAGTTTTGCGGTCGGGGGTGCTGTATATAAAGGAAGAATCTCTGCCCGTGGAATATTTGCACTGAGAACCGCCCAAGTGACCTCTTTTTTCAAGGAGAACCATGGCCTCAAGCAGATCAAAATTTGTTTCCTTCAAAACTTCGGCGGCCTCTTCGTAGGTTATTCCGCACTTTTCAACAAGCTTATCCGCCATTTCATGAGGCTCCATGAGAAATTCCTCCTTTCATTATTTTTGAACAGCTGTACATTCCGCTATCCCTCTTCGGGGAGAACGGAATGTACTTTTTAAAGTATTATATCACAGAAAAAGAATTATTTCAATAGCGTTAAATGCTGTTATTTGTTAAAAAATCCCTTGTCCTGATTTTCGGGGGAAGGAGTGTAGGTGTACTGTGCAGGAGCAGGATAAGCTACGGTATCATTCTTTTGTGCAGGGGTAAATCCGATAATGATGTCCTTTGCTATATCGGGACCGCTGATAACGTATCTTACTCCGCAGAGTATGGAGAGCAGTATTGCAGGAACGGCAAATTCCCACATGATTATCGCAGCGATAAGAAAAACTAATGCGGGGAGGTTGAAAAATTCACGCTTTCCTTCTGCACGAACTGAGGTTCTCCTTACCTTTGCAAAGAAACCTCTGACATAGCCTGCGGTCTTTCGGCTGTTTTCGGCAGCCGTTCTTTTTATGTCACCTGAGTCAAAGCTGCCCTTTGATTTCTTTTCTTTCTGAGCCTTTTCAAGCATAATAGCCGCCGCAAGCATATCGTTTCCGCAGGTTTCGTAAGCGTATTTAGCTTCTTCATAGGTTGCTCCGGTCTTACTGACAAGTTCGCTTATCATTTCAAATTCACTCATGATTTTATACCTCCAAGATGGTTGTGTGTTTTTGTTGTGTCTATATAATAACATTGTGAAATTAAACTGTATTTTAAGCAAGATTAAAAGAAGATTAGAAAATAGACGCATTTTTGCAAATCATGATGCTGCTAATACTAATTCCAAAACAACCTATAGACCAAATCCTCGGTTATAATAATCCAATTCTGCGTCAAGCTCCCTTGCCGGGTGACAGCCCGCCTGCAGTCGCTTTCCTTGACTTGGATTATTCTATCTGTCGGCTTTGTCTATAGAACGTTTTGGAATTAGTATAAAAAAATTATCCGCACGGTCCATGTTTTTTCAGATTTTTCTTTACAATCCAAAGGTAAATGTGGTATAATGATCCTGAGGTAAAACGATTACATGTTATGATTGATTCAGTGTGATAGTTTTTCCGAGTATCAATAATCATAGGGAGAAAGGTATGGTCAAAAAAATGTATAATTCACTTAAAAGAACCCTTGCTGCATCAATAGCCTGCATTATGGCTGTTTTTTCGGGCTGTTCGGCAGACAGCGGCACGGAGAAAACGACAGAACCTTCGGAAAGCGCTGTTCAGACTTCGGAAGAAGCAAAAGAGGAGAGCAGCTCCGCCGATTCATGGGACGAGCTGGATCAGTCGGAAATTACCGCCGCAATGGGAATGGGCTGGAATCTGGGAAATCAGCTTGAAGCTTCCAACGGAGGTATCCCGAGCGAAACCGCATGGGGCAACCCCGAGATCACGGAGGATCTCATCAAGACCGTCAAGGAGCAGGGCTTCAGCACTGTAAGAATCCCTGTTTCCTATCTGCTCAAGATCGGCGAAGCTCCCGATTACACCATTGATGAGGAATGGCTCAACAGGGTGCAGGAGGTCGTTGACTACGTTGTGGATAACGATATGTACGCTGTGGTAAATATGCACGGCGACGGATATTATACCGTCAGCAAGAGCTGGCTTCTCTGTGTTGAGGACGAGGCTGCTCAGGTGGAGATCAAGGCTAAATACGAGGCTGTATGGGGTCAGATAGCAGAGCGCTTCAAGGATTACGATGAGCATCTTATCTTTGAATCCATGAACGAGGAATTTGACAATACCTACGGAAAGCCCGATCCCTACGGCTATGAGAACATCAACGCATACAACAGCATTTTTGTTGATACAGTCAGAAAAACAGGCTCAAACAATGCAAAAAGATGGCTTCTTATTCCCGGCTGGAATACAAATATAGAGCATACGGCAGGAAATTACGGCTTTGTTATCCCCGAGGATTCTCTCTGCGAAGCCGACGGAAAGCGTCTTATGATATCCGTTCATTACTATGACCCGTATAACTTTACTCTTGACGAAAATATCTCTTCCGCAAAGACTCAGTGGGGCAAATATGCCGTGGAAAATTATGACAGCTGGGGTCAGGAGGACTATGTTGACTCTCAGATGAAAAAGCTTAACGATGCGTTTGTAAGTCAGGGGTATCCCGTTGTTATCGGCGAAATGGGCGTTCAGGACAAGACCTTTATGAGCGAATCCGCAAATGAGTTCAGAAGATACTGGTGCGAATATGTTGTCAAGGCAGCGAAGGCAAACGGCTGTATCCCTGTTTATTGGGACAACGGCTGGAACGGCGACAAGGGCTTCGGTCTTATCGACCGTAAAACTCTTGAGGTCACTCAGCTTGAGCTTATCGAAGCAATGATAAGAGCCATCTCTTCCGACGATTATGAGATCGCCGCTCCCGCAGGCTTTGAACAGTAAAAATTAAAGTAATAATAAAGCGCTCCGAGGAAAGCTTTTCCCGGAGCGCTGTTCATTTATTGGTTATCGTTGATTATCCACGGCGCTTCATTGTCTTGACAAGGTAAATAAATTCGTCCTTGTATTCATCGTCGGAGTAGTCATAATCCGCAAGCTGTGTGAGAACGCTCTGATAAGTTGCATTGCCCGAATATGCGCTGTTTCTGAGTATCATGCCGAATTCCGCAACAGCGGAGGCAAAGGTCATGTTCTCGGACATTTCGCTGCTGTAAAGTGAGCTGTCCACAGGATATGTGACAAGCTTGCTTTCCGTTCCGTCAGGATCCTTGTAGCGGATATTTACGGTCAGAAGCTCGGTAGTGTCGCTGTTTCCGCTTGTCTGAGAATATTTCAGGTCGGCAACGGGGATATCAATGGTGCTGTCGGGCATAACGATCTCGTAAAGTACGGTTACGCTGTGACCTGCGCCGATCTCGCCTGCGTCCTTGGTGTCGTCCTCAAAATCCTCGTTTGCAAGCGCCCTGTTTTCGTAGCCTATCAGACGGTAGCCCTTAACGTTTGCGGGATTAAATTCAAGCTGGAACTTTACGTCCTTTGCCACTGTCAGAAGCGTTCCGCTCATTTCCTCAACGAGAACCTTTTTAGCTTCACGTTCGCTGTCAATGTATGAATAGTTGCCGTTTCCGTGGTCGGCGATAGCTTCAAGCTTGTTGTCCTTGTAGTTGCCCGTGCCGAAGCCGAGAACGGAGAGATATACGCCGTTTTCACGCTTCTCCTCCACAAGCCTTGTAAGCTCGGATTCGGAGGAGATGCCGACGTTCAGATCGCCGTCGGTGGCAAGGATTATCCTGTTGTTTCCGCCGTCGATGAAATACTTTTCCGCAATTTCGTATGCGGTGTTGATGCCTGCCGCTCCTGCGGTTGAGCCGCCTGCCTCAAGGGAATCAATGACACGGAGTATCTTTTCCTTGTCGTTTCCGTCTGCGCCTTCAAGGAGAACATCGTCCGAGCCTGCATAGGTCACTATGGATATCCTGTCCTTGGGACCTAAATTATCCGTAAGCATGGAGAAGGATTTCTGAACAAGGGGGAGCTTAGCCTCCGAATACATGGAGCCGCTGACATCTATGAGAAAGACAAGGTTCATAGGCGGTCTGTCATCAAGCTCGGAGTCAAGGCTCTTTGTGTTAATGCCCACCATGAGCAGTCTGGACTGATCGTTCCAAGGGCAGTCGGAAAGCTCTGTGTGAATAGCAAAAGGCTCTCCCTCGGCAGGGTCGGGATAATTGTAGTTAAAGTAGTTTATCATTTCCTCAAGACGAACTGCGTCGGCAGGAATGTCCATGTCGTTGTCTATCATGCGGCGAATGTTTGAGTATGAAGCCGTGTCAACGTCGGCTGAAAAGGTTGAAAGGGGAGAGGTAGCTGCGGAAACATAGCCGTTTTCCTCAATATAATTATACTCCTCGGTGTTGAAGTCTTCTGCAGGAAAGATTTCGGGTATACCATTAATAGCCATGTCATACTCTTCGTCTGCGACGGCTTCTGCCACTCCGACCTCTTCAATTTCTCCGTTGTTTGCCTTGTAGGAGTCATCGGAAGAGTGAATGATATTGCCTGCACTTGTATAATAATTGTCATATATCTCTGTTGCGGCATATCCGTCGTCTTGGACATATGCATAAGTGTCTGCAGCAGACTTTGCCGTATCGTTGGACTGTCCGCAGCCCGTGAAGGCTGAAAGGGTCATTATTGCCGTAAGGGTAAGTGAAGCCGCTTTGTTCATGTTCTTTTTCATAAGTACCGTTCCTTTCGTCACTTTTGTTTTGCCGCCGTCCACTGTTCAAAGAGATTTTCAAGGGAACATTCGGCGTAAAGATTCATTCGGTCGTAAAAGAAATCGCCGTCGTATACGTTCGGATAAATAAGCTCTGCATGCTCTCCCGATTCCGAAAGACTGCTCCAGCCGTTGTGAGCGACCAGCTCTCTCGAATTGGTAAATTCGATCTGGGGGGCATTGTCAAAAACTATTTCGTATGAGCCGCCCAAGTATTTCATCGGCAGCAGATATTCCCTTCCGCTTCTCAGCTCATAAGGGGAATCGGATTCGACGGTTATTTTTTCGGGCATTGTTATTTCATCGTCCGAAATTACCCTGACTATCTCCAGTTCGTACATTGCGGTGTTTTCGTCTTCAAGGATATATGCCGAGGTGACCTTTGCGTCAAGGAAGAACTCCGTTTCGGAAAGAACCGCAGCCTCCACGAAATAGTCCTCCTCGTTGTTTGAGGAAAGTGCAGTGTATATTCCGCTGTCCGTTGCGGTCAGGTCAAGGGTTTCGTAGAGCACTGTGCCCTCCGCCGTAAGCTCGCTGCTGTAATCCCACCCCGTGACGGAGTGTATCACATTTTCGGACGGTGCCGCTTCGGCTTCGTTAAGAACCGCCATGTCAACGTCAGGAGCTTCATCGGCAGCATAATTCGGAGCAGCGCTGTCCGAGGAGCTTGTTTCAAGGGAATCGGATGTAATGAAGGGGACTGAGATGCATACCGCAGCCACCGCAGCCGCTGCCGCAGCAAGCTTGATGACTCTTCCTGCGGATATGGCAGGACGTTTTTTGCCCATATCGTCATATGCCGATACGAAGGGGGTTATGTCGCTGTGACCGTCCTCTGAGATACCTACGGATATCTTTTCCCAGAGCAGATCCTTGTCGGGGGCAGTGCTGTCAACGGAGTTTATGTAGTTTTCTTCGGAAAATTTCTTATCCATTGCTCTTATCCTCCCCGATAATTTTTTTCAGCCGTGAAATTGCGGTGCGGTATTTCCATGCCGCCGTGCCCTGCGGAATATGCAGGATATCGGCGATCTCCGCAAAGGTAAAGCCGCAGTAGACCTTCAGATTTACTATCTCACGGCTTACGCTGTCAAGCTGTGAAAGCAGCGACTGTGCATAAAAGCTTCCTGTTATCTCGCTTTCCGTGTCCGTACCGTCGGAAACGTACAAGACGGGATCGATCTCGCCGTTTCCCTCGGTAATGTCCACAGAAAGCTCGTGCTTCTGCCGACGCATATGATCTATTGCCAGATTTCTTGCGGAGATCATAAGCCATTTTTTATGTCCTCGGCTTTCCTTGTACACCGATGCGGCGTTTCTGAGCCTGAGGAAAAAATCGGACGTTATATCTTCGGCAGTATGGGGGCTTTTGCAGATCTGAATTACGGCGGAGTAAATCATTCGTCCGTATTCGTCGTAGACCTGCTTCAAACCGTCCATGTTGTTTTCGGAGAGCATTTTCATGCACTGCAAAAAACAGCTTTCGGTCATAATATGCCAATCCCTTCATCATTATTTCCGTTGTTTTCCGCTTTCATTATCATATACGAATATTGCGGTGCGGATTTATGGTGATTTTCAAAAAATATTTGTAAAAAGAACATGAACAAAGTTTATCTAATGTTTTATCTGACATTATATCACAAAATCTGCCAAATGTCCATAATTTTTTGGATAAAAAAGCTCATCACCGCAGACAGTTACTGTCCGACAGTGATAAGCTTAACAACTTGATATCTTGAAAGAATACTCAGCTCAGAAATCCCTCAATTATCTTCTCCTCGGCTTCTTCCTGAGTAAGTCCGAGAGTGCGGAGCTTCAGTATCTGTTCGCCTGCGATCTTACCGATAGCAGCTTCGTGGATAAGTGCGGCATCGCAGTTGTGGGCGGAAAGTTTGGGAGCGGCGTCAACATATGCTTCCTCGCCGATTATTGCGTCACATTCGGAATGTCCGCTGCATACGGCGTTTCCGATTATCTCCGAGGTGTAATTCTGGTGCGATTTGTCCCTTGCAACGGAGCGTGAAACTATGTCCGCCGCAGAGCCGTCACCGTTCAGCTCAACCTTGAAGCTCGTGTCCGCAGTCTGTTCGCTGTTTGTGAGCAGCCTTTCACGGACGATGAGCTTTGCCCCCTCGGCGCATACGGCGCTTGTCTGCCTGAATGTGCGGTCAACGCCGCCTATCTGGGAGGTGTACATTTCAAGCACCGAATCCTTTTCAAGAAAGCATTCGGTTACGGGGTCAATGCTGCGGATACCCGAACCTTTTCCCGTGCCGATGTGCTTTTCCTCGTAAACCACTCGTGAGCCTTTGGCTAAAAAGAATCTGTGTATACCGTTGTGACGGGCAGGCTCGCCCGTTTCCGTGTGAACGCCGCAGCCTGCAACTATTGTTACGTCCGCATTTTCTCCAACGTGGAAATCGTTGTACACGAGATCGTCCACGTTGCCGTGAGTTACGCAGGCAGGGATAAAGACCTTTTCTCCCTTGGAGGACGGCTCAATGAAAATATCGAGTCCCGGCTTATCCTGCTTCGGCTCTATCCTTACGTTTTTGGTGGACTGTCTTCCTGCGCAGCCGCCGTCCTCACGGATATTGTAAGCGCCCTTGAATTCTCCGTCCCAGTCGGCAACGGCTTTAAGGAGCATTTCGGTTGTCTTATTCATGTTTCGTTACCTCCTGCTTTCTGCAAGGTGATCTCATGCCGTCTTTGGAAAGCAGGCGGCTCATAATATCGGAAGCAGCACCGCTTTCACGTATCCGTCCCTCCGAAAGGACGATTATCTCGTCGGCAATGTTGAGTATGCGTTCCTGATGGGAAATGACGATAAGCGTTCCCGTAAGACTGCGGCGCATCTTCTCAAATACGCTGATAAGGTTTGAAAAGCTCCACAGGTCAATGCCCGCCTCAGGCTCGTCGAATATGGAGAGCTTTGTGTGACGTGCGAAAACGGTAGCTATTTCGATACGCTTCATCTCTCCTCCCGAAAGGGAGCCGCTGACCTCTCTGTTAAGATATTCTCTTGCGCAAAGTCCCACATTACCGAGAATATCACAAAGTTCTCCCTCGGAAAGCTTCTTTCCTGCCGAAATCTCAATAAGCTGCCTTACGGTAATACCCTTGAATCTTACAGGCTGCTGAAAGGCGAAGCTTATGCCCCTTTTGGCACGCTCGGTAATGTCAAGACCCGTGATATCTTCTCCGTCAAAGATTATCCTTCCGCCGTCGGGCGTTTCGATCCCTGCGATTATCTTTGCCAAAGATGTCTTTCCGCCGCCGTTCGGACCTGTTATAGCGACAAGCTTTCCTTCGGGAATATCAAGACTTAGATCTTTAAGAATGCCGTTTCCGTCGGGAGCATTCCAGCTGATATGTTCAAGACTGAGCATTTTATTCCTCCAATCCGCCGAATAGGGCGGTGATACTTAAATTTTTTAGTTTAGGCAGCATATGCCAAAACACATTAATTATGATAATACAAAATCCGTTTTATGTCAACATATGATTGTGTATAATAATTGTATATTTTCTTATTGACCGTGAAATAATCGCATATGCGATTTTTGTGTGAAGGCGAAAGTACAAATTTTTTGCTGTTTACTATAAAAATATTGACAAAACACAGGTTGAAGTGTTATAATAACAAATATATGTGCTCTGCACGAAAGTACCGTAAACAGTTATATTTCAAAAGATCGTACCGATTCGGCAGAATGGAGGAATAGAATGTTCGTTGACAAGGCGATTATAAAAATAAAAGCAGGCGACGGGGGAAACGGCGCTGTTTCCTTCCACAGAGAAAAATACGTTGCGGCAGGCGGCCCCGACGGAGGCGACGGAGGCAAGGGCGGCAACATTGTTTTTCAGGTGGACGACAGCCTGTCAACGCTTATCGACTTCCGCTACAAGCGCAAATTTACCGCTGAAAGAGGACAGGACGGCGGTTCGAGAAACTGTACGGGCAGAAATGCTCCCGACCTTATTATTAAGGTCCCGAGAGGAACGGTTGTCCGTGAAGCTTCTTCGGGAAGAGTTATGGCGGATATGTCCACGGACGAGCCGAAGATACTTGCAGAAGGCGGCAAGGGCGGCAAGGGCAATGCAAGATTCGCAACGCCCACACGTCAGATACCGAAGTTTGCAAAGCCGGGATTTCTCGGTCAGGAATTTGAGGTTTCCCTTGAACTTAAGCTTCTTGCCGATGTGGGTCTTGTGGGATTCCCGAATGTGGGAAAATCCACGCTTATTTCCGTTGTTTCGGCAGCAAAGCCGAAGATCGCAAATTATCATTTCACTACCCTTACCCCCGTTTTGGGCGTTGTGAAGATAGAAGAAGGCAAATCCTTTGTTATGGCGGATATCCCCGGACTTATCGAAGGAGCGTCCGAGGGTGTGGGACTTGGACATGAGTTCCTGCGCCATGTTGACAGATGCCGCCTGATAATCCATGTTGTGGACGTTTCGGGCAGCGAGGGAAGAGATCCTGCAGAGGATTTTGAGATAATCAACCGTGAGCTTGCAAATTTCTCCGAGGATCTGTCAAAGCGTCCTCAGATAGTTGCCGCAAACAAGTGCGATATGGCATCCCCCGAACAGATCGCAGCCTTCCGCTCCTTTATTGAAGAAAAGGGCATGAAGCTCTACGAAATATCCGCAGCCACCACACAGGGTACAAAGGAGCTTATCTCCGCAGTTTCCGCAGAGCTTGACAAGCTCCCTCCCATAAAGGAATACGAGGTCGAAGCTCCGCCGCAGGCTGAGTTTGACGAAAAGCTCGGTTCGGGCGAGAAATTTGATATCCATAGGGGCGACGACGCAGTGTTCTACGTTGAAGCACCATGGCTTGAACATCTTATGCGTACCGTCGATATCGACGACTATGCTTCACTCCAGTATTTCCAGAGAGTGCTCAGAAATTCGGGCATCATCGACCGACTTGAGCAGATGGGTATCCGTGAGGGCGATACGGTCAATATCCTCGGATTTGAATTTGACTTCGTATTCTGATACCGCAGGTAAATTAAGGGGTGATATGCATAGAAAAGCGTGAAGTTAATCAGTACAGTCCGCTGACCCTTGCCTTTCTCGGTGATGCAGTATACGGTCAGCTTGTCCGTGAGAAGCTCGTCCTTGAAGCGAATCGTCCGCTGAACAAGCTGCATAAGGCTTCGGTGGAGCGTGTGCGTGCGTGCTATCAGGCTATGGCGGCGGAAACTATAGAACCCTATCTTTCGGAGGACGAGGCTGCCGTTATGAAGCGTGGACGAAACGCCACGGGAAACAGCGGAAATGTGCCGAAAAGCTCAAATCCCATCGAGTACCGCAAGGCGACATCTCTTGAAACCCTGTTTGGATATCTTTATCTTTGCGGTGAAAGCGAGCGGCTCAGAGAGCTTTTCGATATGATATGGGAGAATGTCGAGGTGGGAAAGAATAAATGATCGCACTCACCGAAGTTAATATGATCTCCTGCGGAATGACAAACTGCTATGTCATAAGAGGCGCAAAGGGCGATATCCTTGTGGATACGGGACTTGAGCAGTATCGTGACCATATCGAAACATGGCTGCTCAATTACGATATCAGGCTGATAATCCTCACCCACGGTCATGCCGATCATGTGCAGAACGCAGGTTACTTTTCAAAGCTGTATAATGCCCCCGTAATGATAAGTCCCTATGATATGAGGCTTGCGAGGGATAATTCGTGCAGACCTTATTACATAACAAATCCCGTCGGCTATGCGATGAAAAATCGTATCGACGTCAATCTGCACATGAAGATGAATTACTTCGAGCCGAAAATTTTTGCCGAGGACGGCATGGATCTTTCGCCTTACGGAATTGACGGCATTATAATAAATCTTGAAGGGCACACAAAAGGCTCTGTAGGAGTCCTATGCAAAAGCTGTGCGGGCTTTGACCTTTACTGCGGCGACGCCGTTCTGACGGCTCCGTTCCCGTCCTTTCCGATAACATGCGAAAGTCCGAAAGCTGCAAAGGGAACTATAGAAAAGATAATTACCATAGCTCCCGACCGACTGCTTGCGGGTCACGGAGATCCCGTCTGCAAGGGGCAAAAATCATATAAGCTTTTTATTGACAGATTTTAGTATTGACGCAAAAAATATTTTTTAAGGAGAGTTTTACTTATGTCAGGTCATTCAAAATGGAACAATATCAAGAGAAAAAAGGAAGCTACCGACGGCGCCAAGGCAAAGATCTTCACAAAGATCGGCCGTGAGATAGCAGTTTGCGTAAAGGAAGGCGGCGGAGATCCCAACAACAACTCCAAGCTCCGTGACCTTATCGCAAAGGCAAAATCAAACAACGTTCCCAACGACAATATTGATCGTATCATCAAGAAGGCAATGGGCGACGGCGACAAGACAAACTACGAAGCAAACGTATACGAGGGCTACGGTCCAAGCGGCGTTGCAGTTATCGTTGAAACCCTTACCGACAACAAGAACCGTACAGCAGGCGATATCCGTCACTATTTCGATAAGTTCGGCGGAAACCTCGGAACAACAGGCTGCGTAAGCTTCATGTTCTCCGACAAGGGCATAATCATTCTTGAAAACACAGGTCTTGACGAGGACAAGGTCATGGAGGACGTGTTCGACTTGGGCGCAAACGATTTCTCCATGGACGAGGACGAGGTTGAGATCGAAACCGAGCCTAATGATGTTGGCGCAATTGCACAGGCGCTCCGTGACAAGGGTTACAATGTCCTTTCCGCAGAGGCTGAGAAGATTCCTTCCACCTACACGACCCTTACCGACGAGGACGCTATAAAGAAGATGAACCTTCTTCTTGAACACCTTGAGGACAACGATGACGTTCAGAACGTATACCACAACTGGGATATGCCCGAGGAAGAGGAAGAAGACTGATAATCGTCAGATAAAAAATAACGGCTGAATATGTGATCTATCCGATATATCACATATTCAGCCGTTTTCTTTAATAATCGGCAGAGATCATACTGCCGAAGCGATCTCGTTAACGAAAGCTTCCGTTTCCTCAAACTGCTCTTCGGTAAGAACAGATTTTACAGTCAGAGGATCATCAATAAAGGTCATATCCTTGCAGGAAGAAAGTATCTCACGCATGAGCTTTGCGGACATGGGCATCCATGTGCCGTTCTGAATAAATGCACAGGTCCTGTTTTTAATTCCGTGAGCGGCAATATTCCGCAGCGCTTCTTCCATTTTAATGAAGATCCCGCCGTTATATGTGGGAGTTGCAAAAACAAGGCAGCTTGCTCTGAAGCATTCCGCAACAAGCTCGTCGGAGGTGTGGACGGACATATCCATGACCTTTGTTTTTACCCCTCTGTCTCTCAGCATGCAGGCGGTGATATTGGCAGCCTTTTCCGTTCCGCCGTAAATGGAAGCATATGCTATCACGACAGCCTTTTCCTCGGGCTGATAGGTGCTCCAAAGGTTGTATTTCTCGGTGATAAGCTCAATGTTTTTTCTCCATACATAGCCGTGAAGAGGGCATATCAGCTTGATATCCAGAGCAGAGGCCTTTTTCAGCAGCATCTGTACCTGCATTCCGAATTTGCCTACAATATTGCAGTAGTATCTTCTTGCTTCGGGGAGAAAATCCCTTTCAAAATCCACTTCGTCCGCAAAGAGCGCTCCGTTAAGTGCGCCGAATGTTCCGAAAGCGTCGGCGGAAAACAGTACCTTGTCTGTTTCGTCATATGTAACCATTACCTCGGGCCAATGTACCATGGGAGCTGTAATGAAGCGCAGAACGTGCTTTCCCGAAGAGAGCGTGTCGTTTTCCGCAACAGTGTGCACATTAAGCTTCATGCCCGTAAACTGACCGAGCATTTCGGCGCATTTGGCTGTGCAGACAATCTCTGCGTCGGGATATTCACGTAAAACAGCAGCAAGAGAAGCGCTGTGGTCGGGCTCGGCGTGATGAACAATGATGTAGTCAAGCTTTCTGCCCGAAAGAGTATATCTTATATTTTCAAGAAAGCTTTCCGTGACCGCCTTGTCGGCAGTGTCAAAAAGAACGGTCTTTTCATCGCTTAGCAGATATGAATTATAGGACATACCGTCATGAACGGGATAAACTCCCTCAAAAAGAGAGAGCTTTCTGTCGTCAGCACCTGTCCATGTCAGTTCGTCGGTTACTTTTCTTGTACAATGCATTTGGCTGTATTCCTTTCTCAAATAAAAATCAAAAAGCTCCGATTAAAAAATAATCGAAGCTCCGTTATCAGTGATGCATAAGCTCGGAAATCGTGTCGAGGATCTTGTCATAGCAGCCGCCGCATCCTGTTGAGCAGGCAGTAGCCTCCTGAACCTCCTTGAAAGCTTCCGTTACATCTGTAAGCTTGGGAGCCTTGTGAAGGGCAACGTCAATGTCGTTGAGTGTAACATGCATGCAGTGACAAATTTCGATATTTTCCATAAAACATATCCTCCTTATGTATGATTATTTAAATAAATTATACATTACAATCACTCGGATAGTTTTGCAATATAATTGCCGTTTTGTTAATTTTGTGTTATATGTGACCTTTCTTTTTTCTTGACTTAAGGTTGATAATATGGTATAATATTTCTTGATACATTTTCGCCCCCGTATGGACGGATATCCTATCATCAAAATTACTCACCGAAAGGAAATATAATCATGAAAGAGATAAAAAGCACTGCCGCTATCGAAACCAAATGTCTTCATTCGGGATATACTCCCAAAAACGGCGAGCCGAGAGTTATGCCTATAGTTCAGAGCACTACATATGTTTACGACTCCACCGATTCCGTTGCTGACGTTTTTGACGACCCCACTCTCAGCCTTATTTATTCAAGATTTGAAAACCCCACTACAGACGCTGTTGAAAAGAAAATAGCCGCTCTTGAGGGCGGTGTTGCAGCAATGTGTACTTCAAGCGGTCAGGCTGCATCTCTTCTTTCGATACTTAATATCTGCGAAGCAGGTGACAGCTTTATCGCTTCATCCTCCATCTACGGCGGAACGGTAAATCTGTTCGGATTTACCCTGAAAAAAATGGGTATCGAATGTATATGGGTAGACGTGAACGCTTCCGAGGAGGAGCTTAACGCCGCATTCAAGCCCAATACAAAATGCGTTTTCGGTGAAACCATTGCAAACCCCGCTCTTACCGTTTTTGATATAGAAAAGTGGGCAAAGGCAGCTCACGCTCATAATGTTCCTCTTATTGTTGACAACACCTTTGCAACGCCGATACTCTGCCGTCCTATCGAATGGGGCGCAGATATCGTTATCCACTCCACATCTAAGTATATGGACGGTCATGCCGTGCAGGTGGGCGGAGTTATCGTTGATTCGGGCAAATTCAACTGGGACAACGGAAAATTCCCGTGCCTTTCCGAGCCTGACGAAAGCTATCACGGAACGGTTTATACAAAGCAGTATCCTGCCGCTCCCTATCTTACCAAGGCAAGAATGCAGCTCATGAGAGATTTCGGCTGCTATCCTGCAGCACATTCCTCCTTCCTGCTAAATCTCGGACTTGAAACTCTTGCAGTCAGAATGAAGCAATACTGCGAGAATGCACTTAAAGTCGCAAAGTATTTTGAAAGCTGCGATAAGGTGCTTTCCGTTGCATATCCCGGACTTGAAAGCGACAAGTTCCACAGCCTTGCAGAAAAATATCTGCCTTTGGGTACAAGCGGAGTAATTTCCTTCTCCATCAAGGGCGGACGTCCTGCCGCAGTGAAGTTCATGGACAGTCTGGAGCTTGCTTCAAACGAGGTACACGTTGCCGATATCCGTACCTGTGTCCTTCACCCTGCTTCCGCAACTCACCGTCAGCTTTCCGAAGAGCAGCTTGCAGCGGCAGGTATCGACGGCGGAATGATACGTTTCTCCGTTGGACTTGAAAATGTTGACGATATTATCGCCGACATCAAGCAGGCATTTGATAAGGTATAATATTTACCCCATTTTCACGGATAATTGCGAGGTATTCGTATGGAGCAGCAGATATTTGACAATATAAGCGGAATGATAGGTAAAACTCCGCTTCTGGAAATAGGATTTGAATATAAGGGGCAGAGCAGACGTATTTTTGCCAAGGCGGAGTACATGAATCTGTCTGGCAGCATCAAGGACAGAGTGGCTTTTCATATCCTCAGAAAGGCATATTCGGAGGGCAGCATCAAGGAGAGCGACGTTATAGCCGAAGCCACAAGCGGAAATACGGGTATAGCCTTTTCCGCCGTGGGAAGCTATCTGGGACACAAGGTAGTGATCTATATGCCCGACTGGATGAGCGCCGAGAGGATAAATCTTATGAAAAGCTTCGGAGCTGAGGTAAGACTTGTTTCAAGGGAGCAGGGAGGCTTTCTTGGCTCTATCGCCCTTACCGAGGAGCTTGCAAAGCAGGGGAATGTTTTTCTTCCCCGACAGTTTTCCAACGAGGATAATACCGAGGCGCACTACCTGTATACGGGCAGCGAGATATCCGAGCAGCTTGCCCAAATCGGTCTTACCGCCGACGGAGTGGTTGCAGGCGTAGGAACTGGCGGAACCGTAATGGGTATCGGCAGAAGACTTCGTGAGGATAATCCGAACTGCGGTATTTTCCCCCTTGAACCTCTTAATTCGCCTACATTGTCAACGGGCTATAAGGTCGGCAAGCACCGTATACAAGGCATATCCGACGAGTTTATCCCGTCCATACTCAAGCTTGATGAAGCCACATCGGTAGTATCTGTCGATGATATCGACTCCATAATCATGGCAAAAATGCTTTCAAAGCGTTTCGGAATTGGCATCGGAATATCTTCGGGAGCAAATTTCCTTGGCTGTATCCTTGCGCAGGAGCAGCTTGGAGCAGACAGCACCGTTGTGACCGTATTTGCCGATGACAACAAAAAGTATCTTTCCACCGATTATTCGGAGGAGTTCCCCTTTAAAGAGGGATATCTGACAAAGGATATCGTCCTCAAGAGCGTTAAGGCATACAGGTATAGCAAATGAACGGCGAATTTGACCGATATTTGAAGCATTGCAGATTATGCCCCCGTGAATGCGGTGCCGACAGGGTAAACGGCAGGGGATTCTGCGGAGGAGGATATCTTCCGAAAGCAGCAAAGGCGTATCTGCATATGTGGGAGGAACCGTGCATTTCAGGAAAGAACGGTTCGGGAACAGTCTTTTTTTCGGGGTGCAGCCTGAAATGCTGTTTCTGTCAGAATTACAAAATTTCGGCGGAAAACAGCGGAGCGGAAATTTCTGTGGAAAGACTGGCGGAAATTTTCCTTGAGCTTCAGGAAAAGGGCGCCGAAAACATAAATCTTGTAAACCCCACACACTACGTACCGCAGATAATTTCTGCCCTTGATATGGCAGGTGACAGGCTGAAAATTCCCATTGTCTACAACAGCGGAGGATATGAAAAGCTGTCAACTCTAAAAATGCTTGAGGGCAGGATAGATATTTTCCTGCCCGACCTGAAATATTTTGACAGCAGCATTGCGGAGAAATATTCCGCTGCGGCTGATTATTTTGAGGTTGCCTCACAGGCGGTAACGGCTATGGTAAGCCAAGCGGGAATGCCTGTTTTTGACGGCAGGGGAATGATGAAAAAAGGGGTAATTATAAGGCATCTTACTCTGCCGAGCCACAGACAGGATTCTGTCCGTGTACTTGAATGGCTTCATGAAAATCTGCCGCAGGGCAGCTTTCTGCTGAGCCTTATGAGCCAGTATACCCCTTTTTACAAAAGCAGTATGTACAAGGAAATAAACAGGCGTATTTCTACCTTTGAATACAACTATATAGCGGATAAAGCCGCCGAAATGGGATTTGAGGGATTCATGCAGGAACGCTCCTCAGCCAAGGAGGAGTATACCCCCGATTTCGACCTTTGCGGCATATTATCGAAAGGAAACAGTTAATGGAGATAAATGTAAAGCTTAAAGAAGAATTTAACACTAAACAGGAGTATATAGACAATATCATCGGCTTTCTCGACAGCGGCTGCACAGTCCCGTTCATTGCCCGTTACCGTAAGGAAGCCCACGGCACAATGGACGATCAGACTATCCGTGAAATTGCGGAAAGGCTCAGCTATCTGAGAAACCTTGAAAAGCGCAGAGAAGAGATCTCCAAGGCGATATCCGAGCAGGGAAAAATGACGGAGGAGCTTGCGGAAGCCATTTCAAAAGCGGAGATACTTGTGGAGCTTGAGGACATTTACCGTCCCTTCAAGCAGAAAAGAAGGACACGTGCATCGGTCGCAAAGGAAAAGGGACTTGAACCCCTTGCAGCTCTTATTCTCTTGCAGGACGTTAAGACGGACGTAATGAAAGAGGCGGAAAAGTTTGTCAGCGAAGAAAAGGGTGTAGAGTCTGCCGAAGCTGCCGTACAGGGTGCCTGTGATATTATTGCCGAGGAAATATCCGACAACGCAGAGCTGCGCAAAAAGCTCCGTGAAGCCTTCGGCAAATACGGTACAATATCCTCGTCGGGCAGCGAGGAGTCGGACTCGGAGGGCACTTACAAGAATTATTACGAATATTCCGAGCCTGTGAGCAAAATTGCGGGACACAGGATACTTGCCCTTGACCGTGGCGAGCGTGAGGATAAGCTTAAGGTCACGGTTTCCATGCCCGAGGGACAGGCTGAAAACATGATAACAAGCGAATATGTGAAAAATTCGGGCGAATGCGGTGAATATGTAAAAGCGGCTGCTCTTGACAGCTATAAGCGGCTCATATATCCGTCGGTTGAACGTGAAATACGTGCAGGACTTACCGAAAAGGCTTCCGAAGCCGCAATAAAGGTTTTTTCGCAGAATCTTCGTCAGCTGCTCATGCAGCCGCCTGTCAAGGGAACGATAACACTTGGTGTCGATCCCGGCTACAGAACAGGCTGCAAGCTTGCTGTTGTGGACGATACGGGAAAGGTGCTTGACACGGGCGTTGCTTATATAACCACGGGCGAAAAGCTAAAGCTTGAACAGGGCAAACGGAGAATTGCCGACCTTATCGAGAAATACAAGGTAACTTCCATCGCTATCGGAAACGGAACTGCTTCACGTGAATCGGAAAGCGTGGTTGCGGAGATAATCAAGGGCATTGACAGAAAAGTATCTTACATGGTCGTTTCGGAGGCAGGCGCATCGGTCTATTCCGCCTCAAAGCTTGCCGCAGAAGAATTTCCCGATTACGATGTTTCCCTCAGAAGCGCAGTGTCGATTGCAAGGCGTTTGCAGGACCCTCTTGCGGAGCTTGTAAAGATCGACCCCAAATCCATTGGCGTTGGACAATATCAGCATGATATGCCCAAAAATCAGCTTGACGAAGCCCTCGGCGGAGTTGTTGAGGACTGCGTAAACTCGGTGGGCGTTGACCTCAATACCGCATCACAGTCCCTACTGACATACGTTTCGGGAATAAATTCGGGTATCGCAAAGAATATCGTGCTTTACCGTGAGGAAAACGGCTCATTTACCGACAGAAAACAGCTTATGAAGGTATCGAAGCTTGGAGCAAAGGCATTTGAGCAGTGTGCAGGATTTCTGCGTGTTCCGGGGGGAAAAAATCCTCTCGACAATACCTCCGTTCACCCCGAAAGCTATGCCGCAGCAAAGAAGCTGCTTGAAATATGCGGTTTCAGCCTTGGGGACATCGGCAGCGAAAAGATGAAGGAGATAGGTGCAGCGGCAGAAAAAATCGGTTACTCAGCCCTCTCCGAGCAGCTTGAAACAGGTGTGCCGACTGTAAAGGATATCGTAAAGGAGCTTATGAAGCCGGGACGTGACCCCCGTGATGAGCTTCCGCCTCCGCTCATGAGAAGCGGCGATATCATGGAGTTAAAGGACCTTAAACCGGGCATGGAGCTTATGGGAACGGTGCGAAATGTTATCGACTTCGGCTGTTTTGTGGATATCGGAGTACACGAGGACGGACTTGTTCACATTTCTCAGATATGCAACCGGTTCATAAAACACCCTCTGGAGGCGGTAAAGGTCGGAGATGTGGTGAAGGTATGGGTCCTTGACGTTGACCTGAAACGAAAGAGGATATCTCTGACTATGCGTGAGGATAAAAAGCCGAACTGATATTTCCGCTGCATTTTTTAGACCATCAATGAATTACCATATCGGACAAAAACATTTTTTGAAAATGGCCAATTTTTTTTCAAAAAGGTCTTTACATTTTTTGTCCGATATGGTATAATTATATCTGTTGAATTTCGAGGTGTGGCTCAGTTTGGTAGAGCGCTTCGTTCGGGACGAAGAGGCCGTGGGTTCGAATCCCGTCACCTCGACCAATTAAAAAATCCCCCAAAACCGCTTCAATGCGTGGTTTTGGGGGATTTTTTTGTTGCATGATTTAAAGATCGGTCTTTTGCATTTAGGGTAGAAAATGTGTCAAGTGATGTTGACAATATCAAATTCTCTCATTTTTGCATAAAATATGCACACCGTTTTCACAGTGCGTATTATAAAAGCACCTATCGGGTGATAGATGCTTAAATTTAAAAGAACTTTATTTTGATGTGTTGCTCTTCAACAAAATCATAAAATGATCCATCTTCCTCTTGTATGGTATATCGACATTCGCTATAGTTTTTTTCAAATTTGAAAAAAATGACTGTAGGCAGTATGGTATTATTATTTCAGCAGGTAAAATGAAAACAAATTAAGAAAACGCTGAATAAATCGTTTCAGTCGTTTTTCGTCAACCTCTCAGCAACGGATTTTCGAGGGTTCCTCAAAACGGCGAAACGGTTGCTTCGCATTAATCAGCGTTTCCTTAGAACGGAGGTTCATTATGAACGGAGAAGAACACGAACTTGTAAAACTCATCATTGATATCCGCAGAAATATTGAATGCGGCAGCAAACAGGTGTTTACCGATCTTGCCGACCGTATCTCATATTATTCAAAATGCGGCGTAATTTATTTCAGATATTCGGACATCAATAAATTAGCTGTCGAAACATTCACCGATTTTCTTGCTGCTTTCGCCGCAAGATTTCTCGATGAATTAAGCTGCTGCGATAACTTAGATCTCGGGGATTATTTTAAGACTGCAGCAATCAAGGAAATAATTAAGGGAACCGATACCGCTTATACCATTATTGATTACATTATCGGTTCGCAGATTATTACCGTTCCTTATTCGGATATTATTGAAACTGCAGTAATATGCAATAATGTGGGTGTTTTTGACCGTTATATCGAACGATTTAAACAAAACGATTTCACAATAAGCTTGGATCTGGCAGATCAGCTTTTTAAAGAAAAAAAGTATTTCTGGCTTGACAGAATATTCAAAGATGTATCGAGGGAAAAACTTATTGAGCTATGCTGTCAGGAATGCACTTCATTTATAGAGGATTTTTATATTGAACTGATGTACTTCATCGGAGTAAATTACCTGCCTGAGATAAGGGATAGTGACAATATTCCCGATGCTGCATCGGATTTTCTGGGTGCGGCGGAATTTTATAAGTATCTTAGCTTCTATTCAATTAAAGTCGACAATGATGACCGCAGGTATCTGCATGCATGGGATTTTATGAAAAATCACAGCCTTAAATTCCGTAACATATCACGTTTGGGGTTAACAGACTTTAAGGGAAGGTCTAAGGAACAGGCAGATAACAGGGAAATACTGAAAAAATATATTATGCCGCTTTTAGATGACGAAGTATATATCGACATTGTCAGTGCCGCAAATATGGACGGCGAAAATCATTTGAATCTGGTCAAGGCAGCCCGTATCATTGGCACAGACAGGATAACTTTAGATCTTACCGATGAGCATATACCGATGAGAGAATATCAAAACTTTGAAGGCTATAATCAGAATGTACCGATCCTGTATATGCCCGACCTGCTGAAATTGGATATGAAGGTGCGTATAGATGAGGATATTGCTCACAGTAAGATCGTTCTTTCACTCCTAAAAAGCAGCGATGTTATGGAATATGTTTTGAAAAGAACGGATATATCCGATGAACAGCTTTATATGCTCATAGATATCTGCATTACGGAAGGATATCTGAGTTCTCTGAATCTGATAAGAAAATACATTTCGGATAAACGAAAGGGAGAATGAGAATATGAAAATCATAAATTTCGAGCTTCTGACTCAACTTGAGCACTGTATCGGCGATACCGGTTCCGTCGATGACTTTGAAGCGATAGCGGAGGATTTAAAGATAAGTGGTAACCTGCCGAATTTTATAGATATTATGCGCAGGAACGACTTTTTTGATGATGTTGTGAGATGCAGCATTGCAGATTTTCTCTCTGTCTATGCCGAACGCTTTCCCGACAGCTTAATGAAACAGGACGACGTATTTACTTGTCTGCTTGGAGAATATATCAAAACCGCATTGCTTCGTGATATCTCTGCCGGACGGCGCTCGGCTGAAGTCCTTGCAGATCTTCTGCATAAAAAGCTTCGAGATCAGTATTTTTCAGAAGCTGTAACTATGGCTATTTTCAGCAAAAATAAAAGCTTCTTTGATTATATTATCCGAATTACCGATAAGCCTGTTAAACTTCTGTACTACGATCTGTACAAGTATCTTTCGGATACGGGCAGATATGACATTATAGAAAAAATGATGGAGGGTGCTTCAAGAAACGAAAAAATACACATCTTTAATACAGGCAGTTATGTTATGGAATGGTTCGATATAAAATTCAAAAAAACGACGATCGAGTATTTATATGAGCTTTCCGGATATATAATCGAAGAAGAAAGCCGAAGCAGCTATGCTCAGCAAGTATCCGATATTATTGAAGAAACGCATCTGTCCATATCCTTCGGTACAGATATTACGTCTTTGACAGAGCTTGATCAAACGAGTTTTGAAGAACACCCGACTGTACGCTGCTGGAGATTTATGATCGAGAAGGGACTTAAATTCCGCAGTCTGGATTTTCTGTTTCAAGGGGAGAGTAAATATACCACCTATGAAAAGATGCCAAAGATATTTGAGATACTGAAAAATTATATAATTCCCATTCTGGACGATAAGGTGACGATCAACGAAAACTTTTTTTCAGCCATGAACGAATATCAGAGGGAAATGATAGAGAAATTGACGGATATTATCGGGGCGAAAAAAGTATGGCTGGATTGCACGGGTTCTACCCATGTTTTTGTAAAAAATATAGTTTCAATATCGCTTATCAGGAAGGGCGTAAATATAATTTTTGGCGATGATATCGAAAGCAGCGCATTTTTAGGCTGTCTTGTACAGGATACCGAGGCTCTGAGCTTTATGCTGTTCGCAGGGAACTTCACCGATGAACAGGTTCTCCTTCTCGCACAGATATGTGCGGAGAGAAAGCAGCTGCATTCTTTGAATATCATCAGAAAATATCTGAATGAAGAATTTCTTCAAAACTGAAAAAATAAACTAAACGGCATATTGTATAATCTTATCATAAGGTAAAACCAATACCAAGGAGGAATTAAATATGAAAAAAACTATTGACTTTTCGTGCTGCCACAGTATTACCATTGCACAGGCGCTTGTACAGCTTGAAATGATCTGCCGTACATATCTTGAAAGAGATGATCGGGGGGAACTGCTTATTCCCGTTAACAGGCAGCGTCCCGTTATGCTGATGGGTCCAGCGGGCATCGGAAAGACCGATATACCAAAGCAGACTGCCGAAAAGCTGGGTATCGGCTATGTTTCCTATTCCATTACACATCACACAAGACAGAGCGCTCTGGGACTTCCGAAGATCGTTTCCCGAAGCTATAACGGCGAGAATGTTTCTACCACCGAATATACGGCAAGCGAGATCGTTACATCGGTAAGAGATGAAACAGAACGCACGGGAAATCCCTGCGGCATACTTTTCATTGATGAGGTCAACTGTGCTTCGGAAACCATGTCAGCTCCTTTGCTGCAGCTTTTTCAGAACAAGGCCCTGGGTCAGAGCAGGATACCCGAAGGCTGGATACTTGTTATGGCGGGAAATCCTCCCGAATACAACAAGAGCGTTAAGGAATTCGATGCGGTAACAAGGGATCGCCTGAGAGTGATAAATATTGTGCCCGACAGCAAGGCGTGGCTTGATTATGCCGCCGAAAAGAAGCTGCATCCTGTCATCACCTCATTCATTGCTTCAAACAACAGCAATCTTTATGACTTTGACGAAAACGACAACAGCATAGTTACTCCGAGAGGCTGGGAAGAACTTTCAATAACTCTGAGCTCCTACGAAAGAAATGGTTTTCCCATTTCTGCCGACACTGTAGAGCAGTTTATCGCCATACCTTCCATCGCAGGCGAATTCTATGATTATTACCGTCTTATCGGTGAAACCCTTACCAATGAGGATATCGACCTTATTGTGAGCGGCAGAGGTACAGAGGAAATGATAAAACTGCTCAAGGGCTGCAGCATAGGCATTCGCTTTATGCTTATCGAGCTGCTCAGAAGAAAACTCTGCACAGCGGCTGCTTTGGGTAACGGACAGCTTGTTTCGGAAATGATGGACAATATTTACGGATTTGTAGAAAAGGTTTACGGAAAAAGCGGCGAGATAGAGATATTTATGAGCGGCATTCTTGCAGACAAGGATATTGTCAAGGCGGCAATAGTTACACAGAACAGGAACTTCGGAAAATATCTGGACGATGTGACCTCAGCGGAGGAAAAGATCAATAATAAGCTCAAGGTGCCTGCACAGAAATAAGGAGCGGATAATATGCGTAAAAAAAGTGCCTTTTTGATCGATGACAGGGAGCTGTCAGCGGAAATAATCACCCATACCATTCGCAGCATAGCATCGGAATTTCCCTATCTTCAGAAAGCGGTATATGCTCTGAAACCGATGCCTGAAGATAATATATCATCTGTATGCTCGGATTATGAATATCTGTATTATGCCCCACGGTGGGTGGCAGAGCAATATATTAAGGATAAAGACAAGCTGAAAAAAGCTTTGATACATTCGGTTCTCCACAGTCTGTACCTTCACCCGTCGATGATATCGGAAAATGATAAAGTCTTTGATACGGCTGCGGACTTTGCCGTATTCTGTCTGATGAATTCTGCCGAACTGATAGATACAGCAACAGCGGCTTACAGAAAGATGACAGATTTTATTGGAATTTATAATGCATGCACCACAGCTGAGCTGTACGAGCTTGCCGAATCGGACAGCAAGGCACTCAAAATGATGACCTCGGTAGTTAATAAGCTTAAGGAGGACGATCACAGCCTGTGGTATACACGTCGGAAAGAAGATGTCAGCTCCGATAAACAGTCTGATAATAACGCAGGCGGAGATTTCAAGTCCGTCGGAAATAACTCAGACGGACAGTCGGGGATACCTGAAAGTGAAAATATCTGGTCGGGGCTTCGGGCACAGGCAAGGTCGGACGCACAAAGCGAAGGCTATGGAAGCAGTCACGGGAATATGTTTATGGAAATAAAGAAGCCCGACAGATTCAGCCGCTTCTCTTACCTTGAATACTTGCGCAGATTTGCTGTTCGGGAGATCGTGGGGGAGGATCCCGATACCCTTGATCTGATAATGTACACCTGGGGCATGGATAACCTTGATGATACCCCCATAATTGAATTCAGCGAGGTTAGGGAGCGCTGTACTGCTACGGATATAATAATTGCTGTTGATATGTCAGGCTCCTGCGCAGGTGATGTTGCGGTGAATTTCCTTCGTCAGATATACACGCTTTTCGAGCAGATGAATATCAGAAGCGCCGTTAATATCCACGTTGTCACCTTCGATACGCAGATCATCGAAAAGAAAATAATACGTTCCCGAAAGGACGCATCGGAGCTTGTGAAGAATTACAGCGGAGAGGGCTGGGGCGGAACGGATTTCCGATGTGTTTATGAATATGCGGATAAATTCTCGGAGAATAATCACGGAAGAAAGCTAAAGGGATTGTTTTTCTTCTCAGACGCAATGGGTATTTTTCCTGATGAAAAGCCTTCCTGCAAAACTACCTTCTTTGTCCCTGTGGATAACGGCTTTACATTCGATCAGTTGTTTTTTCTCAATATTCCCGAGTGGGTGGAATTGGTACACTATGTAGATTAAGGTGATGAACTTATGACCCATCTGCAGAAAATGATGTTTGAATATATTCCGTCGGAAACTATGCACAGATATCTTGCCGAAAAAATGTCCTCGGGCGAATTTGAACCGTCTTTCGAGGATATGGCAGCAACGGTCTTTAATTGCGGCGGAGATATATTCCGCAATGCTGATTATTACAGGTCCCTGCTTAAAGAAGAGCTTTCGGAGAACACCCGCAAGGAGCTTGAATGGCATATCGGAATAGCGGATAATATGAGGAAATACATAGAAAACAAGGACGGACGGTATGCATTTGAATGCAGCAGCTGCAAAGATGATCTCCGTGCTGTTTGCCGAATTGTGGGAGTAGAATAAATCATAGTGAACGGATAATTCCGATGAATATAATAAATGCACTGCCGCAGATGAACTTTGCGGCAGTGCATTTTTGTGGTTGGGATAATTGTTAGTAGCGGATTATTTCTGCGTTGCAATCCTTGAAAGACGAAACATTGCAAGCAGACGGCAGGAATATTTTTTCTAATGAAGTGCAGCCATTAAATGCACCGTCATCGATTTCAGTCACAGATTCGGGTATAGTTATACTTGTTAATGCTGTGCAGTAACCAAAAGCGTTGTAATCTATCTCAGTCACAGAATTGGGTATCGTAATTCTTTTTAAGGAGGGGCAGTTGTTAAAAGCAAATTGACCGATCACATTCACAGAATCAGTTAAGGTTATGCTTGATAAGGCTGTACAGCCGCCAAAAGCACCATAACCAATTATATTTGCCGATATGATAACGTTTGTTAAAGCTTTGCACCCTAAAAAAGCCGCTTTCCCGATTTCAGTTTCGGTATTCGGTATGGTAACACTTGTTAAGGATGTGCAGCCATTAAAAGCATCTTCTCTGATTTTAGTTACGGAATTTGGTATTTTTATGCTTGTTAAGCAGGTGCAGTTTTTAAATGCTTGTTCGCCTATTTCAGTCACAGAATTTGGTATTTCTATGCTTGTTAAGGAGGTGCAGCTCCAAAATGCATATTCACCTATTTTAGTCACAGAATTTGGTATTTCTATGCTTATTAAGGAGGTGCAGCTTTGAAATGCATATTCACTTATTTCATTCACTGAATTTGGTATTTTTATGCTTGTTAAGGAGGTGCATCTATAAAATGCATATTTACCTATTTCAGTCACTGAATCGGGTATGATTATATTTGTTAAAGATGTGCAGTTTAAAAATGCACCGTTACCTATACAAGTCACAGAATCGGGAATATATATCTTTTTGATAAAATCATTTCCGATATCTTCATCCGTAAGGTTCCCAATATATTCTACCCCATATTCAAAAGCAAACACACTGCTGTCACGGTGTTCCTCAAGCCATTCTCTTCTTGCGTCAATATCGTCGCTTTCAGCGATCTCCTTGGGAATGATAACAGCGTCCTCAGGAGGATATGAGGAACGTGTAAATGATTTTTCAGCGTCAAAGCTGTCCTCAGTGTCAAGCTTTGGCAGCTTCGCACCGCACTTCATACAAAAAACACTGTCATCGGGCAGCTTTGCACCGCATTTGTTACAAAACATTCTGATCTACCGTCCTTTTTATTGAAAATATATTATGCGGATAAACCGCCGCAATTAACCGGATATCTGAGCTTATAAGGAATCCATATAATTGGTAAAAGCCCTGAAAAAGCCGTCAATTCCTCCGGGGGTATGGTTCTTTGCGATAAGCTGTACCTTCAGCTTTTTCTTCATATCGGCATTGAAATTCTCTTTCAGCCAGTCTAACCTTGTGTCATTTATGCCGAGGTTGTTGAGTCTGTAATAAACCATCGGGAAATCGTTATAAAGCCTTACCTTATCGGCATATTTGGCGGTGTTTAAATAATAGTTCTTGAAATTGGGATAATAGATACATTTGATCATAAAAACACACCTCAATTTAAAAATGATTTAAGTAAATTATATCATAGTATACAGTAAAAATCAATTGCATTTTTTACATTTTCTGACACTTGCAGACAAAAGATACTTTATACCAAAATCTTCGCATGATCCATATATGCAAGATCATGCTCGGTTTTTGTACAGTTTTTTATGGTTTTTAGTGTTATATCTCCGTCGGCTCTCTGTCATAGATATTCAGCAGATTTTCCGCAGCCTCCTTCATTTCCTTTCGGAGAAGGGGAGGAGAAAGTATCTCGCAGCCGTGACCATATTCCAGCGCCCACATTTTAACGCCTGTCAGCGAAGTGTTGAGAATGTCAACACGTACTCGTGACTCGTCAATATCATGTATCAGCACATCAAATCCGAATGTGTCGATAATGTTGTTTATGAGTTTTCTGCTGCATATCATCGTGACCGAATGCTTGGAGTCCTCACTGAACATTACAGGATTTTTATTCTTGTAAGTGATCTCATTGAATTTTTCACGGGGAAGCTCTGCTTTTCTGTCGGTGCATTTTACGTCCACCATACGGTCAACACGGTAATTGATGTAAACAGGCCCTTTCTGCGGAATAAACGAATATGTAACAAGATAGTAAAATCCGTTAGTCCACATAAGCTTTACGGGATTAACTTCTCTGACATCGGGATCATTTTCATCGCATGAAAACTTAGGACGCTTTATTACAAGCTCCTTTTGGGAGTTGTATTCGCAGTATTTAAATCTGATCGTGTTAACGGGTTTATCAAAGGATCTGTCATTATCTTCACGAATAGCCGCCTTATCCGACTCGGTTACCTCCCTTATATATCTTGTGGTTGAGAGCGCCTTGCTTATCTCTTCGATATTTTCGTAATATGTACCGCTGTATTTTATGGCAGAAACCTTTTGCGGATCATAAAGCTCCTGATTATACTCGGGAGTGAGCCGGTTAAGACCGTAGATTATATCCTTTGTGACCTTTGAATCGGCAAATGAATAAACAGAGATAGCGTCCCTGAGTATCTTTATCTGCGTTTCGGACAGCGGTCCTTCGACATAGTATCTTCTTATATCCCTTGCCTTGCTTTTTGAAACATCGGGACAAGGCTCGGCGTGCAGCTTAAGGCCGTAATAAAATATGTCATTTCCGCTTTCACGAGCTTTTTCCACAAGCTTGTCAAGCGTCCTGTAAACATTATATACCGTACTGTCCGAAAGGTCGCTGACTATATCGGTGTTATATTTCAGCTTGAACATAGCCGCATATATTTCTCTGCCCGACACCATGTGTCCCTCTGAGGAATGATCTATAAGAAACTGTATTATATCCTTCTCGGAAATGCTTTTATCATTATCGGACATTTCTTCGCCTCCGTATTTTTCATATAGCTGCCGAGGTTTTTTCAAAGCTGTTTTTATTATATCTTTTTATTTTTCAAAAGTCAATATCGGGATCTTTTTATGTTTACCGCAAAAAATCTGAAACTCCTGTTATCAGTTTGTCAGCAAGATCGGTCATCAGTTCATACAGCTCAAGGGACTCTTGAAATTCTGAGCTTATGGCATCTATCCCAAGATATGAACCTAAAATGTTTCCCGTGACTGCTCCTGTTGAATCACTGTCGCCGCCATGATTTACAGAAGCAATGATCGCCTCTTCAAAGCTGTCGATATGCTTCAGAGAGCAGTATACAGCTATCGCAAGCGTTTCCTCCGCTACCCAGCCCTCACCAAGCTCATGTATTGCATCAATGTCATCAATGTTTTCCGATGATAAAAGTATCGCTTTTTCTAACAGCAACATAAGCTCGGAAAGATGTTCTGCCTTGGGGAAAAGCCTTTTCATAGCCGAGATCGAGCCGATAACTATATCCTTCAAATCTGCGTCAGGCTCTCGCATGATCCTGCATATAATATAAACAAGAGCCGCTGCAGGGATATATCCCAGCTCATGGTTGTGAGTTATTGCAGCTGCGTGTGCACCTATCATAGCGATATCTTCACATGACAGGACGGAATTGCAGAAATATGCTGCTATGGGAGCGACTCTCATAACTCCGCCGCAGCCCTTGCTGTCATTTATGGGAGCGTTTATTGTACCGTGTCCGCCTGCTTCAAGGGCAGACAGACAAGTACCTCCCGGAGCACGTGCAGCCCACAGCTCATTGTTTTCTATAATATTTGAGAAGTATGTATCGTTCGTATTTTTTGGAAATTGTGTCTTGAACCAATCCAGGTAGCTTGTTCTGAAATATCCGATGAGCCTTTCTGTATCAATGCCGTTCTTTTTGCTGTCTGAGCGCAGAAGAGCGTCTGCCGTAAACAGTGACATCTGAGTATCATCGGATACACGGGCAATGTTGTTTACTCTGTCGTATCGGGTAATTCCGGTTTCTCCGTATTTATTGGCGATCGCCTGTTCGGGAAGAAACTCAACGGCATATCCGAGAGAATCTCCTGCAGCACCGCCGATAAGACAGCCTCTTGATTTGCTGATGAGCATATCGTTATTATCAGTACGCATACTTTATTCCTCCATGAATTTTTTGACCTGACAAATATCTGCCGGTAAAATAATTATACCACATATGGAATGGATTTTCTTTCAAATTTGAAAAAAATTTTCTTCTTCTGTGTGGTATGATGTTTTCAGACGAAAAAACGGCAGAAAAAACTTTTGGGGAGGAATAACTATGTACGCTCAGAATGATCCTTTTATAAGCGATGCATACAGAAACGACTATCTGAACTGCAGCCGAAGTGAGCTGCAGGATACAGACAATGTAATCAGAATGTGTCTGGAAAACGCATCTGACAGAAAGTTTTCAAAATATGTGGATGAACTTCTTTTTTTTATTCAGATGTCTGTAAACAGTCTGTTCCCTTCGAACAGCAGTATTCACCTGATGAATGCAGCATTTTCGTATATGTCGGTCATTTTAATGTACCGCAGCGATGAGAAAAAACTGAAAATCATAGCTGATTTTTATGAGAAGAATTATTTTAAATTTAATAATTTTTCCTATTTCTATATGACCGGTATGAACATATTGGATATGCTTATGCTCTGCTGTCTGAAAAAAGAGGACGATGATTACTGCAGGAAACTGATCGACAGGTGGATAGATTTATATGAACAGCAAGGGGCAAGCTCCGAAAATGACTTGTTCTGCGGAAAGTTTATTCTCCATCCGCTTTATCCTCTGATGATAACCGAAAGCTTAAGCCTTGTGAGATATTATTTTATGAAATTCCGTGAAATGGCACTCAGAACAAGCATGAGAGCCGCAGATATCGGCAGACATTTCAGCGGGTTTGCGGAATCGGCGATATATCATCGTCAAAAGGAATTTCTGAGAGTCCTGTGGGAATGCGGATATGACCCTTCCTGCAGCCCGTACTGCCTTGGATATATTTTAGCGGACAGAGCCAATCCGGAATATATTTCCGATCTGTGGGAAATTCGGGAGATATCGTCCGATGAATATATGTCCGTTTTTTCGGAGCAGTCCGTACAGTCAGGCGGAGAGTTTGCCGACGGTAAGCGTTATCTGAACATACCGTGCTTTCACCGTTTCGAGTTGTTGGATATAATATTTGCATATTACGGCGAGAAGGGCTGCGGCGAGCTCTTCAAAATAATACAGCCATCGGATATCATATACGAAGACGCTCTGTCCATAGCCGTCAGAGAGCTTTCCGATAAAAGCTCCGCAGCATATATACAAAACTTCAATGACGCAAAAAGAGAACTGAAGGTCATAGATCAATACACCCCGAATAATGTTACAGTTGTGATGCAGAGTGGAAAATGCATACTTCGGATAAAAAAATATCTGAAAAATAAGAGCATGACCTACGACCTGCGTGAAAACAGCGATCTCAGGTACGGAGAATCGGAGTTCGGCAAATATGAGGATATCGGAACGCTTGTCAGATTTTTCTCGGATGAAAGCATCATTTTCAATACAGAATCGCTTACTCCGCCCGTGACTCACTTGCTGATGAGAAACAGCGGTCCTCTGACAAAGGCGCTTATTGAAAAGGGGGCATTTTCAGATAAAAACATTGTTCAAGCAATTGATTTTGCCGTTGAAAACAAGCTGTATAACAGTCTTTCACAGATAAACAAAGCATTTGAAAGGGAGGAAGAGCATGAATAAAATAAAACTGTATCAGCTGATCGGGAAGATCAATAATTGCATAACAAGCGGGACAGAGCAGGATTTTGCAGATCTCATACCGCAGATGAATCTCAGCCAAAACTACAGCTGCTCTTATAGAGATTGCCTTAAGAAGATCTGCGGAGAAACAGATGATAATATACGTATAAAGGAGATCATGAGTAATTATTATGAATATGCTTTGACACATTTCTTATAAAGACAGTTCCCTACATTCCGTGTCCGTTTTTAAAACTGTGTAAATGCCAAATGACATCACCAAATCAGTCGGCAGTCCTTCGATAGCTGCAAAACGCAGATCCCCCCACTCCGAAGAGCGGGGGGATCTCATTTTGTTGTCGTCCAAAACACAGACGTCAGCAGCAATGCGGGATGAGCGCATTATTTTCACGGTAAATCAATACCGTGCTGACAATTTTATTATAATTTTTTATCCGGAAAATGTCAAGATTAACATTTCGGCATTGTTCGACAAAAGGGCGAACAGAGGACTTTTTTGCTTTTTCGGACATAAAATGAGTTTAATCTGTGAAAATATGCTTGCAATTTGTATAAAACTGTGCTACAATATGTAGGGTGAATTAATCATTTCTCATAACAGATCCCTGAAATCGAAAAAAACTCACGGTTTTCTATTCCAATTTTCAGCCTGTTGTGATATAATAGAATATAACAGATTCATATATCTATGGAGGTTTTTGTTTATGAAAGCAGTTATAACCGTTATCGGTAAGGACGCAGTGGGTATCCTTGCAAAGGTAAGCACGATCTGCGCCGAAAGCAGGGCTAATGTTATCGAGGTAACTCAGAGCGTGCTTCAGGATATGTTTGCTATGATCATGCTGGTGGATATCACCAATCTCAGCAAGGATTTTGTTGATCTGCAGGACGACCTTACGGAGCTGGGCAACAAGCTCGGTCTGAAGATACACACCATGCACGAGGATATCTTCAATTCCATGCACAGAATATAATTACATATATAGGAGTTTGCTTCATCTATGCTTAATGTTTACGATATACTTGAAACGATACGTATGATACAGGACGAATGTCTTGATATACGTACTATTACAATGGGTATCTCTCTTCTCGACTGTATCGACAGCGACATCGACAGAGCCTGCGATAAGGTCTACGAGAAAATTACCCGATGCGCCAAGGACCTTGTAAAGGTCGGCGAGAGCATTGAAAAGGAATACGGTATACCTATTATCAATAAAAGAATTTCCGTAACGCCTATCGCTATCATTTCCGCTGCATGCGATGCAAGTCCCGTAAAGTTTGCCCTTACAATGGAAAAGGCTGCAAAGGCTGTGGGAGTAAATCTTATCGGCGGCTATTCCGCACTTGTTCAGAAGGGATTTTCGGCAGGCGACGAAAGACTTATCAGGTCTATCCCCGAAGCTCTTGCTTCAACCACCTGCGTTTGCTCCTCCGTCAATATCGGATCAACCAAGGCGGGTATCAATATGGACGCAGTAAAGCTTATGGGCAGCATTGTAAGACAGGCTGCGGAGCTTACCGTCGATCAGCAGTGCTTCGGAGCTGCAAAGCTTGTTGTATTCTGCAATTCCGTTGAGGATAACCCCTTCATGGCAGGCGCATACCACGGCGTGGGCGAGCCTGACTGCATAATTAACGTGGGCGTTTCGGGTCCCGGCGTTGTCCGTTCTGCTCTTTCAAAATATCCCGATGCCGATATAAACGAGCTTGCGGATATCATCAAAAAGACTTCCTATAAGATAACAAAGGTAGGTCAGCTTGTCGGAGTCAGAGCTTCCGAAAAGCTGGGCGTGCCTTTCGGCATAGTTGACCTTTCTCTCGCACCCACTCCCGCAGTAGGCGACAGCGTTGCCTATATCCTTGAGGAGATGGGTCTGGAAAAGTGCGGCTGCGCAGGAACCACAGCCTGCCTTGCAATGCTCAACGACGCCGTTAAAAAGGGCGGCGTAATGGCTTGCTCACGTATCGGAGGACTTTCGGGCGCATTTATACCCGTGTCCGAGGACGCAGGCATGATCGCAGCTGCGGAGAGCGGCTCGCTGCTTATCGAAAAGCTTGAAGCTATGACCGCAGTTTGCTCCGTAGGTCTTGATATGATAGTTATCCCCGGCGACACTTCCGCCGAGGTGATTTCGGGAATCATCGCCGACGAAGCTGCTATCGGAATGGTAAACAGCAAGACAACAGCCGTTCGTGTAATACCTGCTATCGGCTGCAAGGAGGGCGAGGTACTTGACTGGGGAGGACTTTTCGGAAAGGGTCCCGTTATGAAGGTCAACACCTTCTCTCCCGCAAAGTTTATCAACAGAGGCGGACAGATCCCTGCACCTCTTCACAGCCTTAAAAACTGATAAAAATGAACAGACGGGGAGCACAGCGCTGTGCACGGCGCTTTCCCCGTTTTTTCACGGCTCTATTTAAATAACATATTTCCTATGTGCTGTATTATACATAAATTTTTCGGACGCAGCAGAAAATAAATGTTGATACTGCATAAAGAAAGGACGGCAGGCATATGAACAGCATCATTAACTCTATCATAGATATCGACAAGGACGCCGATGTCAGGATACAGAACGCCGAGCGTGAAAAGCTGAGGATAATTTCGGAAGCGAAAGCCGAAGAAGAGAGGATCATCAGGGAATCGGTCGAAAATACCCAAAAGGAGATCGAGGCTATGGAGGCAAAGCAGTTATCCGAGGCAAACAGCAGGATAGCCGCTCTCGAACAGGAGAAAAACGAAAAGCTTGCGGCAATAGAAGCAGGCTTCTCCAAGAATTCCGAAAAATGGAGCGACGAGATATTCAAGGCTGTAATCTCCCAAAGCTGATAACGCCGAGAAAGGAGGGGACGTATAGATGTATACGCCAAGATCCGCAAAGGCAAGGACCGACCTTTACGCAACCGTTGCAAAGCTGCATGCGGTCTACGGAAAGCGGCTTACCTCTGAGGATTATTCCGCATTGCTCGGCTGCACTTCCGTTGCCGAGGCTGCCTCGTATCTTAAGCATAACACCCATTTCAGCAATGTTCTGGAGGGTATCGATACAAATAATATCCACAGAGGAATGCTTGAAAATATTCTCCGCAGAAGCCTTTACGAGAATTATTTCCGCATCATAGGCTTTGAGAAGATAGGCGGCAGCGAGTTTTACAATTATCTAATAGTAAAAACTGAGATAGACGAGATACTCATCTGTATTCAGCATATCAACGCAGGCTCCGAGGATCAGATCAATACCCTTCCTATATATATGGACAGGTACACATCTTTCAATCTGCTTGATCTTGCCAAGGTGCGAAGCTTCGGCGAGCTGATGTATCTGCTGGAAAAAACGCCGTATTACGATCTGCTGAAGGAATTTCGTCCCGAAGCAAGACCCGACGGAACGGACGGGATAATTGATTATCCCGGCTGCGAGCTGAAGCTGAGAGTGTATTATTACAACAGAGTTCTGGAGTCGCTTAAATCCTTCGGACCTGCGGCTCAGAAAAGGCTGACCGAATATATCGGCACTCAGATAGATATGATAAACATAATCAACGCATACCGAATGACAAAGTATTTCAATGCCGACCATTCGGATATCAAGCCACGAATGCTGCCTATCTACAAGCATTATCCCGAAAGAATGCTTGACGAGCTTTACGAGGCACATGACGGCGAGGATTTTGTGGCGAAGTTTGCACGCACAAGCTACGGCAGGAGCGCTGCGGAATGCGGAATAGATATGTCCGACCCGGAAGCGGCGCTGGTACAGCTGCGGTATAAGCAGACAAAGCGTGCATTCAGCCGAGCGGTCACCGCTCCCGAATGCTTCTTTACATTCAATATGCTTATGGAAACCGAGGTCAAGAATATAATCAGGATAATCGAGGGAATAAGATACTCTCTTCCCGCAAAGGAGATAAGCAGTCTTATTATCTCATGATCTCATATGCTTCGCAAAATATACTCAAAGGGGAGGTCAAATATATGTCGTCTATAGAAAAAATGATGTTTGCGGACATCGCAGGTATGGACAGCGAGCTTGATGCCGTGCTTGAGATAATCAGCAGCTGCGGCTGCTTCCATATGGAAAATGCGGCGGCGGCAAAGTTTTCTTCGTCGGATAAATCTGCGGCAAGACGTGAAAATCCGTATACGGCTGTCGTGAAGATGATATCCGAGATAGCGGTTTTAAGCGGAATAAAGCTTGCAAAGACCGACTGCACCGACATTCACGACTGCGACGCAGACAGGATACGGCAGGAGGTTTCTTCCATGCGAAACCGAATGCTGAAGCTGAAAGCCGAGGTAAAGCGCTCGGAGGAGATGTATGCCGCTCACCAAACCGCTCTTGAACAGATAACCCACATAAGCGGAGGGGAATCGGGGGAGAAGCTGACGGTAGATCTGGAGCAGATATTCTCCTGCACCCATATCAAGGTGCGTTACGGACGGCTTCCTGTGGACAGCTATGAAAAGCTGCCCTATTATGAGGATAAAAACTTCTATTTCCTTCCTTACGGAAAGGATAAGGACTACTGCTGGGGATTCTGTTTCATGCCTGCGTCCGAGGCGGAGGAAACCGATGAGATATTCAAGACCCTTTATTTCGAGCGTATAAGGCTGCCCGATTTTCTCCACGGCGACGCCGAGGAAGCTTTGAAACAGCTTGAAAATGATATTGCCGAGGACAAAAAGGCCATTGAAGAAAAGAAGAAAAAGCTTGACGAATATGCGCAGTCCAAGGAGGAAACGCTCTGCAAGTATTTTTCAAAATTCAAGGCAATGCACGATACCTTCGAGCTGAGAGAAAAGGTCCTGATAATCCGTGACAAATTCTACATCGTAGGCTTTGTTCCCGCTGCCGACGAGGAGCGGTTCAAAAAATACTTTGAAGGACTGAAAACAGTTTCCATAGTGATAAAGCCCTGCGGCGAAAGCGACATTGAAACGCCCGTCAAGCTTAAAAACAACAAGTTTTCCGAGCCGTTTTCAATGTTTGTGGAGCTTTACGGACTGCCTGCATATAACGATATCAACCCCACGAATATCGTTGCTGTAACCTACACACTGATGTTCGGAATAATGTTCGGCGACTTAGGTCAGGGACTGTGCCTGCTGCTTCTCGGAATATTCCTCGGACATAAGAAAAAAATGACCCTCGGACTTATCATGGAGCGTCTGGGAGTTTCGTCGATGATATTCGGAACGCTGTACGGCAGCGTATTCGGCTATGAGGAGCTGCTCGATCCTATGTATGAAAGCCTCGGAATCGGTTTTCTGCCGTTCAAAGCCATGGAAAACATAACAACTGTGCTCTTTGCGGCGATAGGACTCGGAATAGTCTTTATTCTGATCTCCATAATCATAAATATTGTCATGGGATTTAAGGAGAAAAATTATACCCGTGCGGTCTTTTCAAATAACGGCATTGCGGGACTTGTTTTCTTCTCGGCGCTCCTGCTGCTGGTGCTCGGAATGTTTACCGATATGATAAGCGTCGGCGGTCCCGTTTATATCATCTGCTTTATCGTCCTGCCGCTGCTGATAATGTTCTTCCGTGAACCTCTCGGAGAGCTTTGCAGGGGAAAGGGTTTCAAGATGGAGGAAAGCATCGGCGAGTTCATTGCGGCAAACTTCTTTGAGTGCTTTGAATTCCTGCTGGGATATGCCACAAACACTCTTTCCTTTGTCAGAGTCGGCGGATTTGTCCTCTCTCACGCAGGAATGATGACAGTAGTTCTTGCCCTTGCGGATATGTCCTCGGGTGCTTCGCCCATAGTAATGATAATCGGAAACATATTTGTTATGGGTCTTGAAGGACTTCTTGTGGGCATTCAGGTGCTCAGGCTTGAGTTCTACGAGCTGTTCTCGAGATTCTATGCAGGAGGCGGAAAAGCGTTTACTCCTGTCAGCATAAATTATGATGAGATCATTGAATGATCCAATGAAAAAATAAAAAAACGGAGGAACCCAAAATGTATATTTTCTTAATTCCACTTGTGATCGTAGCTCTTCTCGCAGCTCCCGTTATCTACCGCATCAAGCGTTATGAGGACGGAAAAAAGGCTAAAAACGCAATCATCGCAAATCTTTGTTCGTTCTTTGCAGTGCTTCTTCTGACAGCTGTACTTCCCGTTGGAAACCTTGTATCGGCTGAGGCTGCCGCTTCTGCCGCAGAGGGTGTGCTTTCATCGGCAGGACTCAGCTATATGGCAGCCGCTCTTGCGGTAGGCCTTGGCTCTATCGGATGCGGAATCGCCGTTGCAAACGCTGCTCCCGCAGCTATCGGAGCTGTAAGCGAGGATCCTAAGTGCTTCGGTAAGGCAATGATCTTCGTTGCTCTGGGCGAAGGTGTTGCCCTTTACGGCTTCCTTATCGCAATGATGATAATCTCCGCTGTTGGATAATATCCTGCAAAAATGCGGAAAATTTACATTAAGGAAGGTCGCAGACCATGAAATTTTTCCTTATCAGCGATAATATTGATACTGTTACGGGTATGCGCCTTGCAGGGATCGAGGGCGTTGTTGTCCACGAGCGTGAGGAAACGGAACGTGCTCTTTACGCCGCCATGGAGGACAAGGACGTAGCGGTCATACTTATGACGGGAAAGCTTACGGCGCTTATTGAGGACACTGTCAACAATCTGAAGCTTAACAGACCCTCTCCCATTATTGCGGAGATACCCGACCGCCATGCGGACGTTGACGTTACCTCCTCGATCTCCCGATATGTGCAGGAAGCGATCGGAATTAAAATCTGATTGAGCCTGTGTTTGCATACACGGCTCATGAAAGGGTGTTTATATTGGATCAGAACAAGGAAAAGCTGAACCGTTTTATCAGTGCGGTAAATTCCGAAACGGATAAAAGGGTAAGCGAGATACTGAGCGAGGCTGAGGCTGAAAAACAGCGTATTCTGAACGAAGCGGACGAAGCTGCCAAGCAGGCGAGAGAACGCCATATCGGCGACAGCAGCAAGATGTCTGCGGGCAAGTATGTCCGCATGGTTTCCAAAACCGAGCTTGACATGAAAAAAGAGGTTCTGATGTGCCGTGAAAAGCTGACAGCCGAGCTTTTTAAAAAGGTTGAAGATAAAATTTCGGAATTCAAGCAGACCGACGGATATGCTGCACTTATCTTAAAGCAGATCGCCGAAGAAAACCCCGGCGAGGGTGCGGTCGTATGCCTGTCCCCCGAGGATATGCGGCTTGCGGATATCATACGCAAATCTGTAAGCGCCGAGGGAGTGGAGGTTTCGGCTGACGACAGCATAAAGCTGGGCGGCTTCTTTATCCTCCGCAGGGACGAATCGGGAAGCGGCACTATCACCGACAGGACCTTTGACTGCGCCATGAAGGAGCAGCGCAGCAAATTCTCCGCACGAAACATTATGACAGGCTCGGAGTAAGGGTCATGGGAAAGGATGGTTTACATTGAATACCGTATTTTCTGTTAACGGCCCTGTTGTAAAGGTCAGAAACACTTCTGATTTTTCCATGCTGGAAATGGTTTACGTGGGCGCAAAGCATCTGATGGGCGAGGTCATCGGCATAACTGACGAGGAAACCACCATTCAGGTTTATGAAAGCACAACGGGACTTTGCCCCGGAGAGCCTGTTACGGGAACGGGTGCGCCTGTATGCGTAACTCTCGGTCCCGGCATCATCTCAAATATTTTCGACGGAATTGAAAGACCCCTAAAAAAAATAGAGGAGCTTAGCGGCTCATATATCGGCGAGGGCTGTAACGTTCCTGCTCTGGACACGGATAAAAAATGGAATGTGCATATCACGGTCAAAACGGGGGACGAGCTTTCGGGAGGAAGCATTTATGCCGTATGCCCCGAAACGCCTGTTGTTGAGCACCGCTGTATGCTTCCCCCGAATCTTTCGGGCGAGGTGGTTTTTGCCGCTGAGGACGGAAGCTATGCGCTCAACGACGTTATCTGCCGCATAAAGTCTGATGACGGCAAGGAGCATGAGCTTACTCTCTGTCAGAAATGGCCCATAAAGCAGCCAAGACCCTGCAAGAGAAGACTTCCTATCGACCGTCCTCTTATAACGGGTCAGCGTGTTATAGATACAATTCTTCCAATTGCCAAGGGCGGAACGGCGGCTGTTCCGGGAGGCTTCGGAACAGGCAAGACCATGACTCAGCATCAGCTTGCAAAATGGTGCGACGCTGATATTATCGTATACATCGGCTGCGGTGAGCGTGGAAACGAGATGACTCAGGTTCTGGAGGAATTTTCGGGACTTGTTGACCCGAAAAACAACTGTCCCCTTACCGACAGAACAGTCCTCATCGCAAACACATCAAACATGCCTGTTGCTGCCCGTGAGGCGTCTATCTATACGGGAATAACCCTTGCCGAATATTACCGTGACATGGGTTATCATATCGCTATAATGGCGGACTCAACTTCAAGATGGGCGGAGGCTCTCCGTGAGATAAGCGGACGTCTTGAGGAAATGCCTGCCGAGGAAGGCTTCCCCGCATATCTGCCGTCACGTCTTTCGGAGTTTTACGAGCGTGCGGGATATACCGAAAACCTCAACGGCAGCGAAGGCTCTGTTACAATTATCGGAGCCGTTTCCCCTCAGGGTTCGGATTTCTCCGAGCCTGTAACTCAGAATACAAAGCGTTTTGTCCGCTGCTTCTGGGCGCTTGACAAGGCTCTTGCCTATGCACGTCACTATCCTGCCATAAACTGGAATAACAGCTATTCCGAATATACGGACGACCTCGGCGAGTTCTACTACAAAAACGTAGACAAGGATTTCCTTGAGTACCGTCAGAGGATATCCTCCATACTCATCGAGGAAAACAAGCTCATGGAGATAGTAAAGCTCATCGGCGCAGATGTTCTCCCCGACGATCAGAAGCTTATCATCGAAACCGCAAGAGTTATCAGAGTAGGCTTTTTGCAGCAGAACGCATATCACAAGGACGATACCTATGTTCCTTTGAACAAGCAGTTCCTGATGATGGGCACTATATTGAAGCTGTACGACTGCTCCATGCAGGCAGTTTCAAGGAGTATTCCCTTCGGACAGATAGTTTCATCGGGAATATTTGAAAAAGTCATTAAAATGAAATACGATATCCCCAACGACAAGCCCGAAAAATTCCGTGAGCTTAACGTGGAGATAGAACAGACGATAAAGCGCATTATTAAGAAAAACACTGAGGAGGCGGGCGCATGAGCGTACAGTATTTAGGTCTTAAAGAGATAAACGGCCCCCTTGTTGTTCTGGATAATGTTACGGGAATTTCCTATGACGAGGTTGCCGAGATCACTCTTGACGACGGCTCCGTCAGAATGGGACGTGTGGTTCAGATAGACGGTACACGTGCGGTACTTCAGGTCTTTGAGGGAACAAAGGGTCTTTCGCTGAAAAATACCCGTACAAAATTTTCGGGCAAGCCTATGGAGATACCTCTTTCCGAAGAGCTGCTGGGACGTGTTTTCAGCGGTTCGGGACGTCCTATCGACGGACTGGGGGATATCTATGCCGAAAAATATGCGGATATAAACGGAAAACCCCTTAACCCTGTTGCACGTTCCTATCCGAGAAACTACATCAATACGGGAATTTCATCAATAGACGCACTTATGACCCTTATCAGAGGACAGAAGCTGCCTATCTTCTCAGGCTCGGGACTTTCCCACAATAAGCTTGCCGTTCAGATTGTCCGTCAGGCGAAGATAGCCGAGGACAGCGGACAGGATTTTGCGGTGGTTTTTGCGGCAATGGGCGTAAAAAACGACGTTGCCGATTATTTCCGCAAAAGCTTTGAGGAAAGCGGCGTTCTGCAGAAGGTCGTAATGTTCCTCAATCTTTCAAACGACCCGATCATTGAGCGTATACTTACGCCAAGATGTGCGCTGACCGCCGCAGAATATCTTGCCTTTGAAAAGAATATGCATATCCTTGTTATCCTTACGGATATGACATCATATGCGGAGGCTCTCCGTGAGTTTTCATCGTCAAAGGGTGAAATTCCGGGAAGAAAGGGCTATCCCGGATATCTTTATTCCGACCTTGCTTCCCTTTATGAGCGTGCAGGCGTTGTAAAAGGCTCCGACGGCTCCGTTACGCAGATACCTATTCTTACTATGCCTAACGATGATATTACACATCCTCTTCCCGACCTTACGGGATATATTACCGAGGGACAGATAGTTCTCGACCGAAATCTCGATCAGAACGGAGTATACCCTCCCGTATCTGTGCTGCCATCTCTTTCAAGACTTATGAAGGACGGCATAGGCGAGGGCTTTACAAGAGCAGACCATTCCGACTGCGCAAATCAGCTTTTTGCGGCATATGCAAAGGTCCAGGACGCACGTTCCCTTGCATCGGTAATCGGCGAGGACGAGCTTTCGCCGCTGGATAAGTCATATCTGCGTTTCGGAAAAATGTTTGAGAAATACTTCCTTTCTCAGCGCTTTGACGAGAACCGCAGCATTGACGAAACTCTCGATCTGGGCTGGGCGCTGCTGTCCATGCTGCCGAAATCTGCTCTTGACCGTGTAAACGACAAGCTGCTTGATGAAAAGTACGACCCGTCAAAGGCGGAAGGTTTTGTCGACTGATCTATGTTTTAAGGAGTGAGGCTTATGGCAGATCAGGTTTTTCCTACCAAAGGTAATCTGCTTAACGTAAAGAAATCGCTTTTGCTTGCAAAGGTTGGATATGAGCTTCTTGACCGCAAGAGAAACGTTCTTATACGGGAGCTTATGATGCTTGTGGACGCTGCCAAAGCGCTCAGAAACTCGATTTCCGATACCTATAAGGACGCTTATGCGGCGCTCCAGAGGGCGAATATAACCATGGGACTTATCAGCAGGATCGCAGAATCAATGCCTGTTGAAAATTCCGTAAACGTGACCTACCGAAGCGTTATGGGCTGCGAGCTGCCGAAGGTGACTGTTGACAACTCCACAAACAAACTGACATACGGCTTTGAAAATACCGACGGAAACGTTGATGTGGCATATATATGCTTTGAAAGAGTAAAGCAGATGACCGTTATGCTTGCCGAGGTGGACAACAGCGTGTTCAGGCTTGCAAATGCCATAAAGAAGACACAGACCCGTGCAAATGCGCTGAAAAATATCGTTATCCCCAAATACGAGGGGATAGTGAAATTCATCGAGAACAGCCTTGAGGAAAAGGAACGTGAAGAGTTTTCGAGAATGAAGGTCATAAAATCCCAAAAGGAACGGCAGAGGTATGTTGGCAGAGCAAACCCCTCTCAGCCCTTGGAGAAGCCCGACCTTTCACAGTTCGGTATCAGCCTTGACAAATAGCAGGCGGTCTGCTATAATGATAATGCGAGTAAGCTATGCGGTTGAACGTCCGAAAGGGCGTTAGGAAAGTCCGAGCATCACAGAGCAGGATAGCTGCTAACGGCAGCCGAGGGCGACCTTAGGGAAAGTGCAACAGAGATATACCGCCTGTACTTGTACAGGTAAGGGTGGAAAGGCGAGGCAAGAGCTCACCGGAGCATGGGAGACCATGCTGCCATGCAAACCCTATCCGATGCAACGTCTATTGGTACAGTTATGTCAATGTCTGCTCGGCAGGCATACTGTAAAGACGGCTAAAGCGTTTCGGCGACGATCCGCTCAGATAGATTTCCGCACACGACAAAACTCGGCTTATCGGCTTAGTCGCATTTTTGAAAACAAGGCAGCCGCTTTTGGACTTTTTCCCGAGAGCGGCTGTTTTTTATAAGGAGGCATATTATGACCGAGGAGATGCTGCAAAAAGCAAAGGAAATAATGAACGGTAGGTTCGGACGAGATTCGCTTATTGCCCTTGCAACGGTAAGCGGAGATATCCCGTATGTCCGCACGGTAGACGGTTTTTATGAGAACGGTTCGTTTTATGTTATTACATATAAGCTTTCCGATAAGATGAAGCAGATAGAAGTTAACCCCAATATTGCCCTATCGGGAGAGTGGTTCACCGCTCACGGAACGGGCGAGGACATGGGCTGGTTCGGCAAAAATGAAAACAAAGCCATAGCTGATAAGCTGAGAAAAGCCTTTGCTGCATGGATAGACAACGGTCACAATAATTTCGATGACGAAAACACCTGTATACTGCGGATACGGCTTACAAAGGGCGTGCTTTTTGCCGACGGAGTAAGGTATGATATAGATTTCACATCGGATCATTGGCAGGAATGACATTTTTATCGGGAGTGTTTTTATGAACGAAAAAGTTTACAATACCCCAAACGGAGATATCCATTATTGGATAAGCAAAACAGAAAGCAGCTTCCCCACGCTTGTGTTCCTTCCGGGACTTACCGCCGATCACAGGCTTTTTGACAAGCAGATAGAATATTTCGAGGGGAAATATAATATCCTGACGTGGGACGCTCCGGGACATGCCGCTTCAAGACCCTTTGACTTGGATATTTCCCTTGACGATAAGGCGAAATATCTTCATGGTATCCTTGAATATGAAGGCATAGAAAAGCCGCTGCTCATAGGTCAGTCTATGGGCGGTTATGTTTCACAGTGCTATATCGACCTGTATCCGAGTTCGGCAGGAGGGTTTATTTCCATAGATTCCGCTCCGCTGAAAAGGTGTTATGTCACGGCGGCGGAAATATGGCTGCTTAAAAGAATGGAGCCTGTTTATCGAGTATATCCGTGGAAAATGCTTCTTGAATCGGGTTCAAAGGGCTGTGCGGAAACGGAATACGGACGCAAGCTCATGAGAGATATCATGGAGGTCTATACAGACGCAAGGGAGGATTACTGTCATATCGCAGGCACAGGCTTCAAAATGCTTGCGGAAGCCATGGAGGCAGACCGTCCCTATAACATAGACTGTCCCGCACTGCTTATCTGCGGAGAGCATGACAAAGCAGGCTCGGCGAAAAGATACAACCGTGCATGGTCGGAAAAGGATAATATCCCGCTTGTCTGGATAGAAAACGCAGGACATAATTCCAATACCGACGCTCCCGAAAAGGTAAACGGACTGATTGAGAAATTTATTCGGGAGAATATGATGATATAACAGTAAACAATAAGCTCCGCAGCGGACTAATGATGCCCAATAGTCTGCTGCGGAGCAGTTTTTCATAATAATTATGAGGAAAAGTCATCATCGTTCATGATGTCAAAGTGCCTGCGGTATCTTTTGGGGATAGATACGGGAACATCGTATCCGAGAGCTTTCAGTGCCTTTGGGATTATTCTCATGCCGTCTTTGAAGAATTCTTCAATTCGCTTGTCCTTCCGTGTAATGCTGCTGTAATTGGGGGGACATACAAAAGTCCAGTCAGCACCGGAACGGTCAACTACGAGGCGGAAATACTTGTCGATATCCGTATCGGGAAGCCCTGCCTTTTTGAGCAGTATATGATGTTCAACAGCTTCATCTATTTGGCTTGCAATAACAGTTTCGCCGTCAAAAGATACAAGCACCAGAAGCGGTTCGTCCGATAATACTGCACTGTCAAGTTCCTGTTCGTTGGGATATTTAATGATCGTCATCGCTTGACCTCCGTTTCTTTTTCGCTCATTGGCGGCAGATAAAATTTCGGATATGAAAACAGCCGCCTGCACCTTCTGCAAACGGCTTCAATACGTGGAGCTTGTGACGGGACTCGAACCTGCGACCTGCTCATTACGAATGAGCTGCACTACCAACTGTGCTACACAAGCATTTTTACGGTTTGACACAGCGTCAATGCTATTATTATACACTCTAAACCTTAAATTGTCAAGAGAAAATAAAAAAATTATTTGAATTTAAAAAAATATTTGAAATTTGCCGTATTATGTGTTATAATGTATTTGAACTGTTTGCCTATAGCAATTATATTCATTTTATATGTAAGATAAAAGAAATAACGGAGGTCTATTATGTCTGTAAAATCCAAATCACGCAAGAAAAAGAGCATCAATATTTTTGAAGGAATAATTATTGCGGTCGTTATTCTGCTGATCGCATGTATGCTGTTTATGTATTTCACCTTTAGGGATACCCAGAAAGCCGCCGATGTGTTCGGATTTACGATCTATCAGACCAAGGCTGTTAATATGGAGCCTAAGATACCGTCGGGCACGGCTGTCATATGCAAAAAATCCGAAAATGACAGTATCAAGGTCGGCAGTGCCGTTCTTTGCCGCATTGGCGACGATACCGTAGTTTCGAGAGTCCAGCAGATAATATCCGAGGATAATGTGATGTCCTACGTTGTAAAATTCGATACTGCTCCCGAAAACGAAGCCTTCAAGCTTTCGGAGGACAAGATCATCGCAAAGGCAATGTGGACCAGTGATTTTCTGGGCAAGCTCCTTTCCTTTGCAACATCGACCCTCGGTATAATGCTCGTTATCATAATCCCCAGCTTCCTTATCATAGTGCTTCAGGTCGTAAAGATAATCAATACCAAGAGGGCTGAGGAGGAAGCGGCGTCCCTTGAAGACCTTGAGGAGATAATGCTCCCCGAAGACGATGAAAATTCTCAGATAACATTCCTTGAGCCGAAGATCAGCGATACTCTCCCCGAGGAAAAGCCGCAGGTGCTTACAGTGGACAAAAACGGAAAAGCAGGCTTCGGTTCGTCAAACGAAAACGCTTCTCCGCTGTTTACATATGATAATGTGCTGATAAACGGAAACAACGTTGAGGAGAAGGCAAAGACCGCCGCACCGAGAGCAGTAAAGCCTACAAAGCTCACCAAAACTCAGGATTTCTTCGACAGCTATGCACCGAAAGCGGACAGGGGACCGCTCTTTAACGAGAGCGGAGAGGTATCCGAAAAAACGGCAAGAAAGACCGCCAACGCTCAGTATGCGGATTATCTGAGCAATGTTCTTCCCGAAAAGCTTGCGGATACTGCTTCGGGAACGGACACTTCTCCCGTAAGCGGCAGACCATCGGGCGTTGTTTTCACAAAGGAAGAACCCGTGCAGGGCAAAACAGATAAGAGAATATCCTCCGCCGAAGCTATTCCCGAAAAGGCTGTTGTCCCTGCGGAAAAGCTCGCTCCGCCGAGAAAGAAGAGCAACAGCAAGACTCTCAGCGAGCTTATGAGCATGATCGACGCCGAGGAAAACAAGCTGAAAAAATAAAAACATATTTGGTGAAAAAATGACTTTTGAATTAATGCCCCTTTTGGAAACAGAGCTTATAAAGTTTAAAAATATTGCGCAAGAAGCTTTTCAAAAAGGGTTTGAAGATAAATTCGGAAGGACGGAAAAAACAGTTCTTCCCGAAAATGATATTGATCATTCGCTGAAAGCTAAAGGTTCTGCTGCATATAAAGCAGTCATTGACGGAGAGATGGTCGGCGGAGCAGTGGTAGTTATAGACATGGAAACAAAGCATAATCATCTCGATCTTCTTTTCGTCAAACGAGGTGTGCAGAGCAAGGGTATCGGCAAGGCTATGTGGTACGAAATTGAAAAGCGTTATCCCGAAACAAAGATATGGGAAACCTGTACACCCTATTTTGACAGAAGAAATATTCACTTTTACGTGAATGTCTGCAAATTTCATATTGTTGAGTTTTTCAATGAAAAACACCCGATGCCTGACACCCCCGAAGATTTTATCGGTGACGGAAACGAAGGAATGTTCAGGTTCATAAAAAAATGTGCCCCAAAATGATTCGGAAAATGTCGCTGCCGAGATGTGTTATTCGGCTTGAAAAATACTGTGAAACGAGCGGAGATATGCCATGGAACGTATAAATATCAACGAAAACGGCATCAATATGGTGCTTGAAATAACGGATGAAGATCAGCTTAAGCTGCTCCATTTTTCGTCGCTGCCCTTTGACGGCTCAAAAATAAAGGCGAAAACTATGGACGGCAGCTTTAACCTTGTTGAGATAGCTCTCAGCGGCTTTGACCGTCCACTTGAACGCCACGGTACAAAGTATATCGTGACCGCCCCCGGTTACCGCATGAAATACCACAGCCGAAGAGATGACCGAAACGAGCTTGGACGTCTGCTGGAGTTTGTGACGGCGGACGAGGAAACGCAGGTTTTCGTTACGACAAGGATACAGCTTTACGACGGTATATCCGTGGCGTCCTTTACAAATACCGTTGAAAACAAAGGCAGCGAAACCCAGACCTTGGAGTACATCTCGGTTTTTAATTACACGGGCATAGAGAAGGAAGGCTTGCTTCCGAGAGATGAAAAAATGAGAGTATATATCCCTCACAACTCATGGCAGAGGGAAATGGACTGGCAGAGCTATACCTTGGAGCAGCTCGGAATAGGTCAGTCACAGCCTGATGTTGAGCAGCGCTCCTCAAAGGCGGTGGGCGTTACCAATACGGGAAACTGGTCCACGAAGGAATATCTTCCCATGGGATATATCGAAAACACCGAAACAAGGTCTTCACTCTATTTCCAGATAGAGCACAACGGCTCGTGGCACTGGGAGATATCCGACCAGACGGCGCATCTTTATCTTGCGCTGAGCGGTCCCACGGAGCAGGAGTCCCATTGGTTCAAAGAGCTTAAACCGGGTGATAGCTTTACCACTGTACCTGCGGCTGTGGGAGTGTCTGCTTCGGGCTTTGACGATTCCATGGGTCAGCTTACAAGATACCGCCGTGCGATACGCAGACCAAACGAGGACAACGAAAGACTTGCCATAATTTTCAATGATTATATGAACTGCCTCTGGGGCGACCCTACTGCGGAAAAGGAGTTTCCACTCATTGATGCTGCTGCTGATGCAGGCTGCGAGTATTTCTGTATCGACGCAGGCTGGTACAGCGCAGGTCCATGGTGGGATAACGTAGGGGAGTGGCAGGAATCAAGGGAAAGATTCCCCAACGGCTTAAAGGAAGTGACCGATCATATCCGCAGCAAGGGCATGATACCCGGAGTGTGGCTGGAGCTTGAGGTCATGGGAATAAACTGCGAAAAGGCAAAACGTGTTCCCGACGATTGGTTCTTCGTGCGACACGGAAAAAGAGTGTTCGACAGGTCGAGATATCAGCTTGATTTCCGCAATCCTCAGGTCATTGCTCATGCCGACGAGGTCATCGACAGGTTCGTGAACGAGTACGGTGTGGGATACATAAAAATGGATTACAATATTGAGCCGGGTATAGGAACGGAGCTTTATGCCGACAGCGTAGGCGACGGACTGCTCCAACATGAAAGAGCCTATCTTGCATGGATAGACAGAGTTTTCGCACGGTATCCTCAGCTGATAATCGAAAACTGCTCAAGCGGCGGAATGAGAATAGATTATGCAATGCTCAAACGTTATTCCATACAGTCCACCTCCGATCAGGACGATTACAGAAGATACGCTACCATCGCCGCAAATTCGCCAACGGGACTGACTCCCGAACAGTCTGCCATATGGAGCTATCCTCTTTCTCAGGGTGACAAGGAGGAGGTCGTTTTCAATATGGTCAACGCCATGCTCCTCAGGATACATCAGAGCGGACATCTTGTTTACCTCAGCGACGAGCGGAAAGCTCTTGTCAAGGAGGCGCTTGACTGCTATAAGAGCATAAGGAACGATATCAAGGAAGCCGTGCCGTTCTGGTGTCTCGGTCTTTCAAAGTTTTCCGATCCGTGGGTTTCCCTGGGACTGAAAAGCGGCAGCAAGCTTTATCTTGCACTGTGGAGGAGAAACAGCGAAAACGGATATATTACCCTCGACCTGAGCAGATATACGGATAATATGCACGGTTCGGCAAAGCTTCTCTATCCGAGTTTCGGCGAGTGCGAGTACGAGTACAGCTCGGAGAATTCGACACTTTCCGTTCATATGCCACGGCAGTATTCGGCAAGATTGTTTGAAATTCGGCTCGGCTGAAATTGCATTATAATGACGATTGTTTACCGAAAATTTTCTGTTCAGGCAATTGTTTTTAGTGTAAAATGTTAATGAATAGTAATAAAAAAATTAGTGATTTGTATCATATGCTGATTTTTATAGAAAGCTATTGACATTTCTGTACAAAAAATCTATAATAAGTTTAGCGATTATGCGGATAGACAAAGAATTTGGTTATCCGTTTTTATGGAAACAGGATTTGGAATCATTGACTATTTGAATTAATTAGGAGGATTATACAATGGCAAGGCGCAAAAAGGTTTCCGCTCCGGTTGAAAAGGTTGAAGCAAGTGTTGCAGAAGTAAAGACAGCTGCAGTTGAAGAGGTTAAGCCCGTTCCTGCTGAGGAAGTTAAGGCTGCCGCTCCCGCTGAAGTAAAGGCAGAAGTTAAGGCTCCTGCAAAGGCTTCCGAAAAGAAAACTTCCGCAAAGGCTGCCGAAAAGAAGCCTGCTGCAGAGAAGAAGGCTCCTGCAAAGAAGGCTGCCGCTTCCAAAAAGGCAGAGGTTACATACTGGAGCATTATCGACGGACTTAAGGATAAGGTAAAGAACGTAAAGGTTTCCGCTGATGTAAGAGTTGCCGCTCAGGTAAAGATCGACGGCACAGCAGAAGGTATCCTTTATATTCTTGTTGCAAACGGTGTTGCAGTAGTTGAGCCTTTTGATTATAAGGACGCTGACATCGACATCATTGCAGATGCTGATGCACTTGCAGCAGTAATCAGCGGCAAGAAGACAATTTCCGATGTTATTGCCGACGGTTCCGTAAAGATGCAGGGCAATGCAGGCAAGGCTATTCTCCTTGTAAGCGCTGTATTCTAAGAAGCATTTGACATATTAGCAAATAATTCAGGGCACATAAATTTATGTGCCCTGTTTTTTTGAGGTGAAGCTGTTGCTGTATATTCGTGAGATACAAGACTTGGAGGGAGCTTCTCCGAGTGAGAAAAATAAGCTCCTTCATGACTATGCCTACAGTCTTTTGTTTGAAGGTCTGAGGAAGGATTACGGTATAATTGCGGACGAAAGCTCCATTGAACGCAGTGAAAAGGGAAAGCCTTTTCTGAAAAATACTCCCGTTTGTTTCAGCGTAAGTCATACCGACGGACTGGCAGTCTGCCTTATCTCAACAAAGCCCTGCGGCGCAGACTGCGAGTATATACGAAAGTACAATGAACGTGTGGCACGGCGCTGCCTGACCGAATCGGAAAGAACAGCTGCCGAAAAAGATCCCCGGCTTTCAGATCAATATTTTACCGCATTTTGGACCCTTAAGGAGGCTTACGTAAAGGCTTTGGGAGTCGGCATAGGCTACGGACTGAAAAATATCTCCTTTGATCTGTGCGGTGACAAAATAATATCCGCCGAGGATAAATTCACATTTGTTCAGTACAGAACCGAAAAAAGCGAATCTGTCGGCGGATATATCGTTTCCGTTTGCTGCGAAAATGCGGAGGATTCGGAGCTTTCGCCGTCTGTCAGCGGCGCTTGGGGTCGAAGCCTGTTTCCTTTTTGACCCTTTCCTTGTCGGCAAACATATTCTTGTCTGCCACAGAGAGCATCTCGTCAATTGAGGTGATATTGCAGTTTTCACGTATGCATGCGCCAAGACTGATGTAAACGGGGTAGGGCTTGCCTGCGGTCTTGTTGTAATAGCTGAGAAAATCTCTGATCTTTTTGAAGCATTCGTTTACGGCTTCGCTGTCAAAGTGACCGTATGCTATCTTTATAAATTCATCGCCGCCTATTCGGAAGTTTGCTTCCCGTATCGCTCCGTTAATGGATGTGGTCGAGATGGACAGGGCGGCGATTTTTATGCTTTCGTCGCCGCTGTCGTGACCGAAATTGTCGTTGATGTATTTAAGTCCGTTCAAATCGCCCATTAAGATGAGCAGCTGCGAGCCTGAGCACCGTGCTTCGTCAAGTATGGAGCCGCTGAACATATTGAAGCCGTTTCTGTTGTAGATGCCTGTCATAAGGTCGGTAACGGCATTTTTCTCCATAAGGGAGTAGAGATATTTAAAGTTGTTAAGACGCCTTTGGGATTCGATCCCTGCCATAACGGATTTCAGCCAGAAGCTGTATATCTCGGGACCTGTTTCACCTCGTGTGCCGTAGGATATTACCGAGTAGCCGAAGCATACATCATTATAGTGCAGGGGAGTGAAGATATAACCGCAGGGTTCGGGGTTATCCTTCCACAGATCGGGAAGAAGCTTTTCACGGGGGAATGATCTTTCAAGGTCGATTGAATCCTCGTAATTTCCGTCGGGCTGCTTTTCTCTTGACAAAACAAGCTTCATTGTTTCCGTCAGGCTTCTCGGTAGCTCGTTTTCATTGAGGGTTTCCGCAGGATTGTCCCAGTTTTCGCACATGCAAAGGTAGAATTTTTCAAAATCGTCCAGTTGTCTTGTGTGCCAGCTCACCTTCCAGACATAATCGGTGAAATCTTTTGAATCAAGAAGGCTTTCGTCAAGGGTGTTGAAAATGGAGAAAAATCCCAGATCCTCATCGGGATATATACTCCTCTCGGCGATGTCCATGTAAGCTTCAAAGCCTGTGTTGCAGCCGCAGGTGTATGCAAGATTCAGCTCATAGCCGCAGTCTACCATGACCTCGGTATCATTATTGACGGCTTTGCCTTCCATGGCTTCAACAAGGGCTTTAACGGCGCTGCTGCCGACCTTTCCGGGATCCTTCCGTGAAGAACTGATGAATCGGAGCTTCGAGCAGTCCTCGTCGTAGCCTGTAACGATAATATCCCTTGGAATGCTGTACCCACGCTCTTTCAGAGCTTCCACAACGCTGTATGCCATTCTGCTGCTGGCGCATGCTATAGCTTCGGGCAATCCGTTTTCCGATTTGATAAGGCGGTCAACGAAATCGGCGCCTTTGTCGTACCAGAAATCACCGTAATACACATAATCCTTTGGAACGTCGATATTGTTTTCAGCCATAACGTCCATGAATGCGTTAAGGCGGTTTTCTGCATGAGGGTGACCGAGGAAGCCTGTCATAAAGGCAATTTTACGGCAGCCGTGAACATTTATAAGATGTTCGATTATGGCTTTGATCGCAGGGTGATCCATTCCCGAAATGGTTGTAAAGCCATCGGCACGCTTATCTACCGAAATAACGGGGCATTTTTTGGAGCGGACTATATCCGAAACAACTTCCTTATTGATGAAGTCGATGTTGTCGGGAAAAAATATCAGTCCGTCAAAGTGTTCGCTTCTTGCAAGAGAGTATATCTCCATTTCGCCCCTTTGATAGGCAAGGTCGTTGCCCGAACGTGTGTAAGGAGCAAGCACAACAACATTCATATTGCGGCTGAAAGCTTCCTTGAAAATGCCCTTTAATATTTTTTTCTGGTAATCACGTTCAGCCTGAGTTATAAGAACTCCGATTAATTTTCTGCCGTTGTTCTGCATTATGCCGTACTCCTTTTTGTAGTATGAAGGGGGATATATATAATGAATAATCGTAATTTATTATTTTTTGTCTGCATGACCAATATATTCATATTATAATCCATTTGTTCATTTATGTCAACACACGTAAACGTTATCTATATTATTTTATCAAAATAAACAAAGACGACAGCCGTTATTCCGAAAGAGGGTTTGATTAAGGTATAAAAATATCGGCATAAGTATAGGTGCGACTGATATATTGTTAGTAATCGTTTACAGAGCTGCCCGTATAAAAGGAGGGGCTTTTTGTGCTATCGTACAAAAAAGGCGTAATCTCAAAAAAATAATTGTTAAATTTCTAAAAGCCCTTGCAAAAAGTATATAAAAATGTTATAATGATAATCGAAATGTGTATGCATAATACACAAATGGCTTAAGTAAGCCATATAAAACGTTTAAATAATTATAAGGAGTGTTTAACCAATGAATTTCGGACATTTCGACCTCGAAAAGAAAGAATACGTTATCACTAAGCCGAACACGCCCGCTCCATGGGCAAACTACCTCGGTTCACCCGAGTACGGCGCAATCATTTCCAACAACGCAGGCGGTTACAGCTTTGTAAAGTCGGGCGCAAACGGACGTATTATCCGTTACCGCTTCAATTCCAACATCGGTCTTCCCGGAAGATATATCTACATCAGAGATAATCAGACCTCCGATTACTGGTCAGCTTCATGGCAGCCTGTAGGCAAGCCTCTTGACAAGTACAAGAGCGAATGCCGCCACGGTACTGCTTACTCTGTCATTTCAGCAGAGTATGCCGATATCAAGTCCGAAGTTACATATTATGTCCCCCTCAACAAGACATACGAGGTTTGGAGCGCAAAGATCACAAATAATTCCAAGGAAGCAAGAAAGCTCTCCGTTTACGGCTTCTGTGAATTCACTTCCGAAAACAACTACGAGCAGGATCAGGTAAACCTCCAGTATACACAGTTTATCACAAGAACCTCCTTTGAGGGCAACAAGATCCTCCAGCACATCAACGAAAACAGCGGCAAGGACGCAACAGGCTCCAATCACAGAGAGCGTTTCTTCGGCGTTGTGGGCGCAGAGGTTTCCGCATACAACGGTTCTCTCGACAGCTTTATCGGCAGCTACCGCAACTATGGCAATCCTATTGCCGTTGAAAGCGGAAAGTGCGACAATGTATGCAACTACAACGGAAATTCCTGCGGTGCGCTCCAGTCTGATATCGAGCTTGCTCCCGGCGAAACAAAGAACATCATCTACGTTCTCGGTCAGAGAGATAACGCTCAGGCAAACGAGATCCTCGATCAGTATAAGGCTCCCGGCAAGGTTGATGCAGAAGTAAACGAGCTTATCGGTCATTGGCATGAGATACTTGACCGTTTCAGCATCAATACTCCTTCCGATACCTTCAACAACATGGTAAACGTATGGAACGCATATCAGTGCTTCATCACATTTATCTGGTCCAGAGCAGCTTCCTTTGTTTACTGTGGTCTTAGAAACGGCTACGGCTACCGTGATACTGTTCAGGATATTCAGGGTATCATTCACCTCGATCCCGAAGCAGCTGCGGATAAGATCAGATTCATGCTTTCCGCTCAGGTTGACAACGGCGCAGGTCTGCCCCTTGTAAAGTTTGACCACAACGCAGGCCATGAAACCTGCCCCGACGAAAACGACGAAAACTCCGTTTACGCAAAGGAAACAGGTCACCCCTCTTACCGTGCGGACGACGCTCTCTGGCTCTTCCCGACTATCGTTAAGTACATCGGCGAAAGCGGAAACAAGGCTTTCCTCGATGAAGTTATCGTTTACTCCAACGGCGGCGAAGGCACTGTTTACGACCACCTCAAGAGAGCTATCAATTTCTCAATGACCCACCTCGGCGACCACCATATGCCTGCAGGACTCCATGCAGACTGGAATGACTGCCTCAGAATGGGCAAGAAGGGCGAATCCACATTCGTTGCATTCCAGCTCTATTACGCTATGACAATTCTCAAGGGCTACGCTCAGGAGAAGAACGATACAGAATATGTTGCATACCTTGAAAAGGTTCAGGGCGAGCTTGGCAAGTCCCTTTCCGACTGCTGGGACGAGGACAGATTCATCAGAGGTATCCGTGAGGACGGCGTTGTTGTAGGCGCAAAGAAGGACCCCGAAGCAAGCATGTGGCTCAATCCTCAGAGCTGGGGCGTTATCTCGGGCTTTGCTTCCGAAGAGCAGGCTGAAAAGTCCATGGAAAAGGTTCACGAGATACTCAATACTCCTTACGGCGTAAAGCTTCTCGAACCTCCTTATGTTGACAACTACTTCGACGGTGCTCTCATGCACATCTTCAATCCCGATACAAAGGAAAACGGCGGTATCTTCAGCCAGACTCAGGGTTGGGCTATCCTTGCGGAAGCTCTCCTCGGTCACGGAAACAGAGCGTTTGAGTACTTCACCGAGTCCTCTCCCGCATCTCTCAACGACAAGGCTGAGATCAGAGTTCTCGAGCCGTATGTTCACGGACAGTTCACCGAGTCCACACGTTCACCCTTCGCAGGACGTTCTCACGTTCACTGGCTCACAGGCACAGGTTCTACAGTAATGGTAGGCTGTGTTGAGGGTATCCTCGGTATGCGTCCCGACGCAGACGGACTCAAGGTTGACCCCGCAATTCCTTCCGATTGGGGCAGCTACACCGTAAACAAGGTATTCAGAGGCAAGAAGCTCAATATGCAGTTCAACAATCCCGACCACGTTGAAAGCGGCGTTAAGGAGATCGTTATGAACGGCGAAAAGCTTGAGGGCAACTACATTCCTGCGGCTAAGCTCAAGGACGTAAATGACATCGTTGTAACACTCGGCAAGTAATTTTTATACAATATTTACGGGGCAGGGGAGTTTTCTCCTGCCCTTTTTTGCTGTTTTGACGAGAGTGAACATTGTAATTAAATTTTAATATATCCATGTGTTGATTTTTCTCCGACAGTGTAGTATAATAATATCAACTGGGCGTTTGCAGAGAAAAATGTCGGATTTGGCAGAATTTTCAAGCCCGTTAATAAAATATATTTACGCCGAAAGGAAGAATATTCTTTGGTTGTTACCGGTAAAAAGAAGAAACCGCTTAAATTCAGGATATCCTTTATCCTGTTGTTTATATTTGCAAGCTTCGCTGCCTGCTTTGCGCTTTATATGAGATACGGCAGCTTTGAACCCGATGAATTGTCTTCCGAAGAACAAGGGGATTTTACTGTCATATCTCAGCCGCAGACGGATATTGCCGAGGACGAGCAGGAAGCTGCCCCCGTAAATCCTATTGCCGAATGTGAAAACGTGGGGGAGGATTACCTGAACAGCTGTATGTTTGCAGGGGATTCCCTTATCGTCGGGCTGTCCTCCTACGGGATAATCCCCGAAGAGCAGGTTGCTGCAGGTGTTGGAATGAGCGTTATGACCATCAACAAGACCCCTGTTCAGAACGCCGACGGCTCGGAAGAGCTGATTGCAGACAAAATTAATGCCGCTAAGCCCGAAAATCTTTATATTCTCCTCGGACTTAACCTTATGAACTATTATACCGACGATCAGCTGCTTGCGGAATACGGTGATTTTATCGACAGTATTGACAGCGAAAATACGACCATATATGTCATTTCCGTTCCTCCCGTTACCGCTGCAAGGGAGGAAAACGAGGAAAATCCTATACTTAATTCCGATATAGACAATTTCAATTCCAATCTGCTTAAATTTGCAAACAACAGGGGAATATGCTATATCGACCTGAATTCTGCGCTGAAAGGCAGTGACGGACGCTTTTCGGAGGAGGACGCCGAGGCTGACGGAATACATTTCAAAAAAAGCACCTACCGCATTTTTATAGACTATATCCTGACTCATGTATATAACGGCTGATGATCTGCCGATTAATATAGTTTGGTTTAGCGCCTTAAATAAATAAACAAAGGCTCGGAAAGGACAGTTTACACATATGAAGAAGAAATTTACGGCATATACCGCCGCAGCGGCAGTTCTGATAGCTGCCGCATGCTTTACCGCCTGCGGAGCATCGGAGGACGACACGGAGGAAAGCGTTCCCATTGCCGCAGTAATAACCACACCCACATCAGCAGCAGAGGCTGACGAAACTGAGGCTGCCGAGCAGACCGATGCTGTTCAGGGTGAGGAAACGGAAGAAGTGACAGAAGCTGCTTTGGCAAAGTCCTGCGGAGATATTGCCGAAGCTGTTCTGGAGCAGGTGGATATGTCCTCAATGGCGGAGATCGGGGCGGACAGACTTTCAAATTACCTTAATCTTTCCGATGTGCCCGAAGGGTCGTTTTCAATGTACATATGCGGTTCGGGCGGCTTTGCGGACGAAATCGCCGTTTTTGATATTACGGTAAACGACGAAGCTGCGGTAAGAGATGCAGTTGACAGCCGTATAGCTTCGAGAAAGAAGGATTTTGCGGACTACAATCCCGATGAATACGACAAGCTCTCCGAGGCTCTTGTCGAAACAAAGGGTAAATATCTGATTTTTGCCGTTTCTTCGGATAACAACAAGGTCATGGATATATTCAGCAGCCTTGCGGAATGATTTGTTCGATAAAATTTGCGGCAGATCATAAAATTTTACAAAAAATGCTTTACAAGATTAGAAATATAGTGTAAAATATATAAAGCTTACTATATTGCTGTTTGACATTAACGGAATGACAGGAACTTAATGTGTAAGGCTCCGCCGTGAGCAGCTGAGGTTATTTTGCGGCGCAGGACTTAACGATCAAAAATCGGAAAGGATGTTCTTCATTATGGCAGAAGAAGTCAAATACAAGCGTGTGCTGCTGAAGCTAAGCGGCGAAGCGCTTGCAGGCTCTAAGAAAACGGGTCTTGATTATTCGGTTATAACGCCCATTTGCGAAAGCATAAAAAAATGCGTTGACGCAGGCGTTCAGATGGGTATCGTTGTTGGCGGAGGAAATTTCTGGAGAGGCCGTTCAAGCGGCGCTATGGACAGGACCAGAGCCGACCATATTGGTATGCTCGCCACAACAATGAATGCGCTGGCTGTAGCCGATGTGCTTGAATCAATGGGACTTGATGTCCGTGTACAGACGGCGATATCTATGCCTCAGGTTGCGGAGCCTTACATCAGAAATAAGGCTGTACGTCATTTTGAAAAGGGCAGAGTAGTTATATTCGGCTGCGGAACGGGAAATCCGTTCTTCTCCACAGATACAGCGTCAACTCTCCGTGCGGCTGAGATCGAGGCTGATATTGTACTTAAAGCAACAATGGTTGACGGAGTTTACGATAAAGACCCCAACAAGTTTGACGACGCAGTTAAGTATGACAAGCTTACCTTCAATGATATCCTTGTCAACGATCTTGCCGTTATGGACAGCACTGCCGCTTCCATGTGCAAGGACAATAAGCTTCCTATTCTTGTGTTCGACCTCAGCAGACCCGATAATATTTACGACGCATGCATGGGTAGGGATATAGGAACTCTTGTTGTTGCGGACGATTGATAGAATAAATACATCACGGTTACGAAAGGAATTGTTATTATGAACGAAAATATCAAAACAGCTCAGGAAAAAATGAATAAGTGTATCGCAGCTCTCGAAAGAGAATTCGGTACTATCCGTGCAGGCCGTGCAAACCCTGCCGTTCTTGACAGAGTAATGGTAGATTATTACGGAACACCCACACAGATAAACGCTATGGCAGCAGTTTCCGTTGCCGATGCAAGAGTCCTTGTTATCCAGCCCTGGGACGTTTCCGCTCTCAAAAATATCGAAAAGGCTATCAACGCTTCCGATATCGGAATCACACCCGCAAACGACGGCAAGGTTTTAAGACTTGCATTCCCTCAGCCCACCGAGGAGCGCCGTAAGGAGCTTGTAAAGCAGATCAAGGCAGACGGCGAAGAGGCAAAGGTAACTATCAGAAACGTTCGCCGTGACACAATGGATAAATTCAAGACAATGAAGAAAAACAGCGAGATAACCGAGGACGACGTAAAATCTCTCGAAAAAGAACTCCAGAAGGTGACCGACAAGGCTGTTGCGGATGTTGATGCAGCCGTTGCAGTTAAGGAAAAGGAAATAATGACAGTCTGATCTTTTAATCGGAGAGGTTGTGTCGGATATTAACGAAAAAAAGCTTCCCGTGCATATAGGCTTTATCATGGACGGAAACGGCAGATGGGCGCAGAAACGGGGAATGCCCCGTACCTATGGTCACCGTCAGGGTGCTGAAACCCTTAAAGCAACGGTTTCCGCCTGTCGTGATATAGGGATAAAATATGCAACGTTCTATGCATTTTCCACGGAAAACTGGCGGCGTCCGCAAAGCGAGGTCGATGAGCTGATGAGGCTTTTCAGCCTTTACCTTAATGACGCAGAGCAGTTCAAGGGGAAAAGGGCAAGGGTAAAATTTCTGGGAGATAAATCGCCTTTTCCTTCGGAGCTGAGGGAAAAGATGATACGGCTTGAAAAGGAGTCCGCTCCCTATGACGATATAACGATCATGCTTGCAATGAATTACGGCGGAAAGGCTGATATCACCCATGCGGCAAGGCAGATAGCCGAGCTTGTGAAAAGCGGAGATATTCAGCCGTCCGACGTTGACGAGGCTCTTGTTTCGGGACTTTTATACACTGCGGGAGCGCCCGATGCCGACCTGATTATCCGTCCAAGCGGAGAACAGCGGCTGTCAAATTTCCTGCTGTGGCAGTCTGCATATGCGGAGCTGTATTTTTCCGATGTATTATGGCCCGATTTTGACAGAAAGGAGCTTGAAAAGGCTCTTAACGAATATTCAAATCGCAGCAGACGTTTCGGAGGTGTTTGATATTGAAGCAGAGGCTTATTACAGCGGTAATAGGGATTTCTATCGGAATAGCGGTGCTTTTTCTTTCAAACACAATAGTTTATCCCATCACCGTAGCAGTCATCGCAGCTGTGTCGGTGCATGAGCTGCTGACCGTTTGCGGCTGCGGAAAATTCCGGATGCATTTCTGGGGCTGCGTTGCTTTTGCGGCGGTCCTGCCCATAATGGTATACTATAACGCCGACTATATCTGGCGGTATCTTCTGTCGATCATAGCGGCTTTCCTGATGTTCGGAGGATATGTTGCCGACCACAAGAAGCTTCCCTTTGAAAAGCTGAGCGTTATGATAACCTGCACGCTGCTTGTTACCCTTTCGATAACTTGTCTTGTTTCGTTCAGGAATATCAGTCCCGTTCACGGCATATGTTATGTAATAATGGGTCTGATGGCGGCATGGATTCCCGATGCGGGGGCATATTTTGTCGGAACTCTTATCGGAAAGCACAAGCTTTGCCCCGATATCTCTCCCAAGAAAACCGTTGAGGGCGCCGTGGGAGGAGTTGTAGTAACGGCAATCGTTTTTGCACTGTACGGCTTCTGCTATCAGAAGGTGATGCACAGCGTTCACGGTGTGGATTTCAATGTAAATTATCTGCTGCTTATTCTTGTCAGCATGGCGTCTGCCGCAATAAGCATGATAGGCGATCTTTCGGCTTCGCTTTTGAAAAGGGAGAACAACGTTAAGGATTTCGGTAACCTTATGCCGGGTCACGGAGGAATGGTCGACCGCTTCGACAGCGTATTCTTTGTTCTGCCGTTTCTGCTGCTGATATACAGCAATTTCCATATTTTTTATTAATCAGACGGGTGCTGTTAACGGCCTTACCGAGCGATCGGGGCATAGCAGCACCTTTTTTACAGACTAAAAATCGTATAACACGAGGTGTCGATTTTCTTGAAGACGATCAATTTGCTGGGTTCGACAGGTTCTATCGGAGAGCAGACCGTAAAAGTCTGCAAAAAAAACAATATCAAGATACATTCCGCCGCCGTACTGAAAAATTACCGCAGGCTTGCGGAGCAGGCGAGAGAGTTTCATATGAAAAGGGTCTGCATTTATGATGAAAGCAGATATAACGACCTGAAAAGAGAGCTTTCCGATACGGATACGGAGATACTCTGCGGAATGGAAGGACTCTGCGAGCTTGCAGGGGACACCTCCGCTGACCTTACCTTAAATTCCGTTGTGGGAATGGTGGGACTGCTCCCGACCCTTGCCGCCCTTGAAAAGGGAATGGACGTGGCTCTTGCAAACAAGGAAACACTTGTTGCGGGCGGAAAGCTTGTAATGGAGGCTGCGAAAAAGAACAATGCCGCCATTTATCCCGTTGACAGCGAGCACAGCGCAATTTTTCAGTGCCTTATGGCTCTTAGAGGGACGGAGAGCGAAAGAAACCGTCAGCTTTCGGGAATAATACTTACAGCTTCGGGAGGACCTTTTTACGGAAAGAAGAGATCCGATTTGGAGCAGGTCACGGTCGAGCAGGCTCTTGCTCACCCGAACTGGAGCATGGGCAGGAAAATTTCCGTGGACAGCGCAACGCTTATGAACAAGGGACTTGAATTTATTGAAGCAAAATGGCTGTTCGGCGTTTCTCCCGAACAAATTGAGATAGTCGTTCATCGGCAGAGCATTGTTCATTCGGCGGTAGTACTTGCCGACAATGCGGTCATCGCTCAGCTCGGCGTGCCCGATATGGCAGTTCCGATACAATATGCGCTGACCTATCCCATGCGCTGCGAGAGTCCTTCCAAAAGACTGTCGCTGACGGACTTGGGCAGCCTGACATTTGAAAAGCCCGATTTTGAAACCTTTGGCTGCCTTTCTGCCGCAGTACGTTCCTGTGAAATGGGCGGCTGTGCGTCCTGCATCGTAAACAGCGCCAATGAAGAGGCTGTTTCCATGTTCCTTGACGGAAAGATATCCTTCCTCAAGGTGGGCGAGTTGGTAGCGGCGGCGCTTGAAAATGTGAAAAACAGTGAAATAACCTCCTGCGAAGATATTTTGTCCGCAGATAAAGCGGCGAGAGAATTTGTCAGGACATATGCGTAAGATTTTGGAGGGTTGGTCAGCTGAATGAATACATTTCTGTCAATAATCTGTGCCGTTGTGATATTCGGAATTATCGTTATCGTCCATGAATTCGGTCACTTTATCGTTGCAAGGCTCAACGGGATAGATGTAAGAGAATTTGCGGTGGGAATGGGTCCTGTGCTGCTTAAAAAGCAGGGGAAGAATACGTTGTTTACCCTCAGGCTGCTGCCTGTGGGCGGCTTCTGCCAGATGGGCGAGGACGAGGAGGCTACGGACGAAAACAGCTTCCGCAGCAAGCCTGTTATCAGACGTATCTGCGTTATTGCGGCAGGTGCGGTCATGAATCTTATTCTTGGATTCATTCTTTCCTTTGTTTATCTTATGACTTCGGGAAAAATCGCCACAAGCTATATTGCCGAGATAACTCCGGGTACTGCCTTCGCTGAGTCGGGCATCGAGGTGGGCGATGAGATAGTCAGGGTGAACGGCACATATATCTTTACCGCCAGCGATATTGTCTACCAGCTCAGAAACGACGAGGACGGAGCGGTGGATTTTGTTGTGAAGAGAAACGGAGAAAAGCTTGTATTTGACGGTGTGCAGTTTAATGTCACGATCGACGAAGCAACGGGGGAAAGGACGCTGCAATATGATTTCAAGGTGCTTGCGGATAAGGTGAGCGCAGCGAATATTTTCCCTGCGGCGTGCCGAAGATTTGCTTACGATGCAAGGCTTATCCTCATGTCCCTTAGAGATCTTATTCTCGGAAAGTACGGTATCAATGACCTGCAGGGACCTGTTGGGATCGTGTCGGTAATATCCGAAACTGCAAGAAGCTACGGCTTTGATATTTCATATATGCTGAACCTTGCCATGCTTATAACCGTAAATGTGGGAATATTTAATCTGCTGCCCCTGCCTGCTCTGGACGGAGGACGGCTTGTTTTTCTGATAATAGAGGGCATCAGGCGGAAGGCAATTAAGCCCGAAACAGAGGGCATGATACATTTTGTGGGTCTTGCGCTGCTTATGGTGCTTATGCTTTTTGTGACCTTCAACGATGTGAGAAATCTGTTCTGATATAATGGGAAAGGACGGTTTGAAATGAGAAAGGTAAATGCTGTTAAGGTGGGCGAATTAACGCTTGACGGCAAAAAAATATATATACAGTCCATGCTCAGCGTTCCCTCTTCGGATATTGAAGGAAACGTTTCTCAGGCGGTAAGGCTTGAAAAGGCAGGCTGCGAGATAATACGTGTTTCCGTCCCCGACGAGGCTGCCGTTGCCCTTATCCCTGCGATAAAGTCGGCGGTGAATATCCCTGTTGTTGCCGACATTCATTTCGATTACCGTCTTGCGCTGAAAAGCGCCGAAGCAGGTGTTGACAAGATAAGGATTAACCCCGGAAATATCGGCGGAAAGGACAGGGTAAAGGCTGTTGCGGACTGCTGCCGTGAAAGAGGGATACCTATCAGAATAGGCGTAAATTCAGGCTCTGTAGAAAAGCATATCCTTGAAAAATATGGCTCTCCCACTCCCGAAGCATTGGTCGAAAGCGCTCTTTATCATGCTTCGCTTTTAGAGGAATGTGACTTTCACGATATCGTGCTATCCATAAAATCCTCCGATGTAAAAACCATGATATCCGCCTACAGGCTTGCCGCCGAAAAATGCAGCTATCCTCTTCACCTCGGAGTGACCGAAGCAGGGACAGAGAGAATGGGCGTTATAAAATCCGCTGTTGGAATAGGCTCTCTCTTATGCGACGGGATAGGCGAAACCATAAGAGTTTCCCTGACCGATGACCCTGTGAGGGAGATATATGCCGCAAAGGATATACTGAAAGCGATCGGAATTGGTCACGGAGTGAAGCTTATATCCTGCCCCACCTGCGGAAGAACGAAAATCGACCTTGTGGGACTTGCCAAAAGGGTCGAAGAGGCTGTTGCGGATATCGACTCGGATATTACCGTTGCCGTAATGGGCTGTGTTGTAAACGGTCCGGGAGAAGCAAAAGAAGCGGATATCGGCATTGCGGGCGGCGATGGCTGTGCCGTTATTTTCAAAAAAGGTCAGATGCTGAGAAAGGTTTCGGAAAATGATATCCTCAGCGAGCTGATGAAGGAAATACAGATAATTCGGGAGGAAAAGCTGTGCTTATAAAAGAGCTGTTTTCGGAATATGCGGACAATATCCCAAACCCTGTGGGAAAGGGCGAGCTGCTGAAAATATGCCGCAGTCACGACGGAAAGGGTATGGTTCTCTTTGCCAAGTTTGAAAATCTTCAAAGGTTTGAAAACCTTGACGATTTTGAGAGAGCCTGCGCAAATTCCGTGGGACTTGATTACCTGCGTGTAAAATGCCGCTACACTCCCGATATGTTTGAGCCGAGATATGCGGCGGAGGCTGCCCTCAGGCTGAAACAGGATATGGCGGTAATAAACGGTCATATGAACGGAGCCTTTTATTACATGGAGGGCAATACCGTTGTTATCGAGCTGAAAAGGGGAGGAGCGGAGCTGCTTTCGAGAGCAGGCTTCGAGCAGGCATTAAGCAAGCTTCTTTCGGAGGAGTTTTCCATAAATATCGGAGTAAAACTCAGCGAAAAGCAATCTGATCAAAACGGCGAGGAGGGCTGGCGCACGGCAATGGAACAGGCGTACAGCGACAGTCTGCCTGTTGAAGACCCCAACGCCCCGAAGAAGCCTAAGCTGCCTGTAAATGACGGTCCTATTGTATCGGTTGACTTTAAAACGCTGCCCGTTCTCAGCGAGGGCGCAGAGCTTATCAAGGGTAAAAAGATATATGCCGACAGCGTTATCAATATCGGAGATATCCACGAGTCCATGACGAATATCGTTGTGTGGGGCGATGTTTTCGAGTACAACGAAAAGGAGATACGCAACAAAAAGGGTGAGGAAAAGCGTATCACAACCGTCAGCATAACCGACTACACAGGCTCAATTTCCATAAAGGATTTTGCCGACAAGGACAGCGAAAATATCCTTTCCAAAATGAAAAACGGCACCACCGTCGTTATCAGAGGACGTGTGGATTTTGATACATTTGACAATGAATTTATTCTCAGAGCAAACGACATCATGCTTGTGAAGAAAAACGAGCGCACCGATACCTGCGAGGAAAAGCGTGTCGAGCTTCATATGCATACAAATATGTCCCAGATGGACGCTCTTACTCCTGCGGACAAGCTTGTTAAGCGTGCATTCAAGTGGGGGCATAAGGCAATAGCCATAACCGACCACGGCGGAGTTCAGGCATTTCCCGAAGCAGTCGCTGCCTGCGACGATATCAGAAAGAGCGGAGGGGAGTTCAAGATAATCTACGGCTGCGAAGGATATTCGGTAAACGACCTTTCAAATGCCGTCAGAGTTTTCGAGGACAGACCCATTACAGGTCAGCTGATAGTCTTCGACCTTGAAACAACGGGATTATCCGCTGCGAGTGACGCAATTACCGAGTATGGTGCCGTAAAGCTCGATCATCTGGAGCTGGGCGATACCTTCTCCACCTTCACAAATCCCGAAAAGCCGATCCCTAAGAAAATAGTTGAACTTACGGGCATCACTGACGATATGGTAAAGGACGCTCCTTCTCAGAAGGAGGCTCTGGAGAAATTCATCGAATTCTGCGGAGAAAACCCCGTGCTTATCGCCCACAATGCAGGCTTTGATACCTCATTTATCAAAGCGGCGTGCAAAAAATTTGGGATTAAGTTTAATTTCTCCGTTATTGACACCGTTGTAATGAGCAGAAGCATGCTCCCCGAACTGAAAAAGCATACGCTTGACGCTGTGGCAAAAAATCTCGGACTGGGTGAATTTGACCACCACCGTGCTTTCGAGGACGCTAAAATGCTGGGACGCATATTCGTAAAGCTCGCTCAGCGGCTCATCGACGAAAACGGCGTAAAGAACATCAGCGATATAAATACCTGCATCAAAAATGTTGACCCCAAAAGGCTTAAAGCTTATCATCAGATAATAATCGCCAAAAACAATGCGGGACTCAAAAATCTGTACAAGCTTGTTTCCTGCGGACATATCAAATATTACAACCGCCGCCCGAGAATACCCATGTCGGAGCTTGTTGCCCATCGTGAGGGACTTATCGTGGGCAGTGCCTGCGAATCGGGTGAGCTGTTTACGGCGGTAAGAGAGGGCAGACCATGGGACGTGCTCTGCGAGATAGCCTCATTCTATGATTACCTTGAAATTCAGCCATGCATGAACAACGCCTTCCTCATGCGTGACTCCGAATATGACAACATAAACACCGTGGAGGATCTGCAGGAACTTAACAAAACTATCGTTAAGATAGGCGACGCTCTCGGTATACCCGTAGTTGCCACCTGTGATGTGCATTTTATGGACGCTTCCGATGCGGTTTTCAGAAAGATACTTATGTACGGAAAATTTGCGGACGCCGAATATCAGCCGCCTCTTTATCTGCGCACAACGGACGAGATGCTTGAGGAATTTTCCTACCTTGGCAAGGAAAAGGCATACGAAGTCGTTGTTACAAACACAAATCTTATCGCAGATATGTGCGACCCCGATATTAGACCCATACCGCCGGGAACCTTCACCCCCAGCATGGACAATGCCGAGGAGGAGCTGCCGAGGATAACATGGCAAAGGGCGAAGGAGATCTACGGCGACCCTCTCCCCGAGATCGTTGAAAAGCGTCTTGACAAGGAGCTTACCTCTATCATCAAAAACGGCTTTGCGGTGCTTTATATGATAGCACAGAAGCTTGTTGCAAACTCTAACGAGCACGGCTATCAGGTAGGCTCGAGAGGTTCGGTAGGTTCGTCCTTCGTTGCGAATATGTCGGGCATATCGGAGGTAAATTCTCTGCCGCCTCACTATCTTTGCCCCCACTGCAAGAACTCAGAGTTTATCCTTGACGGCTCATACGGTTCGGGCTATGACCTTCCGCCGAAAAAGTGTCCCAAGTGCGGTGCGGATTATATCCGTGAGGGACATGATATCCCCTTTGAAACCTTCCTCGGATTTAACGGAGATAAAGCTCCCGATATCGACCTTAACTTTTCGGGAGAATATCAGACCTCGGCTCATAAATACACCGAAACCCTGTTCGGAAGCGAGAACGTGTTCAAGGCGGGAACCACAGGTTCAGTCGCCGAAAAGACCGCATACGGCTACGTTACCCATTACCTTGAGGAAACGGGTCAGACCGTTTCAAAGGCGGAGATAAACCGTCTGACTATCGGCTGCACGGGAGTAAAGCGCACCACGGGTCAGCATCCGGGCGGAATGGTCGTTGTGCCAAGCGATTATGAGGTGTACGATTTTACCGCCGTACAGCACCCTGCGGAGGATCCCAAGTCGGACGTTGTCACCACTCACTTTGATTTCCATTCCCTCCATGATACTATATTGAAGCTGGACGAACTTGGACACGATGTGCCTACCCTTTACAAGCACCTTGAGGATATGACGGGTGTAATGACAAAGGATATCTTCCCTGCGGACGAAAAGGTAATGAGCCTTTATCTGTCCCCCGAAGCCCTGGGCGTTACTGCGGAGGATATCGGCTGGGAAACGGGAACTCTTGCTATCCCCGAGATGGGCACGGGCTTTGCCATGCAGATGCTTCTTGACGCAAAGCCTACGAAGTTTTCCGACCTGCTCCAGATATCGGGCCTTTCCCACGGAACGGACGTATGGCTGGGAAATGCTCAGGATCTTATCAAAAACGGAGTCTGCACCATTTCCGAGGTTATCGGCTGCCGTGACGGTATCATGACATACCTTATCTATCACGGCGTTGACCCCAACCTCAGCTTCAAGATAATGGAGATAACCCGAAAGGGAAAAGCGCCCAAGCTCCTCACCGAGGAAATGAAGCAGACCATGCGTGACCACGGCGTTCCCGAATGGTATATCGAAAGCTGTCTGAAGATCAAGTATATGTTCCCGAAGGCTCATGCTGCGGCATATGTTATCGCCGCCAACAAGCTTGCGTGGTACAAGGTATATTATCCCCTTGAATTTTACGCAACTATCTTTACCGTCCGTGGAGAGGATTTTGACGCCGAAACAGCCATGCTCGGCAGAGAGGCTGTTAAGCTTAAAATGAACGAGATAAAAAACAAGGGCAACGAAAAAACCGCCAAGGATTCGGGCATTTACGATATGCTCCTGCTGACAAACGAAATGATGGCGAGAGGATATGACTTCCTGCCCATTGATATCTATAAATCGGACGGAACAAAGTATAAGGTGGAGGACGGAAAGATACGTCTGCCGTTTTCATCTGCAAAGGGCGTGGGCGAGAATGCAGCGAAGGCGATATATGATGCCGCACGTCAGGGACCGTTCCTGTCTATCGACGAGGTCCAGGACAGAAGCGGAGTTTCACGTTCGGTCATTGAAACCCTTGAAAGCATAGGCGCAATGGGCGACCTGCCGAAATCCGACCAGATATCCTTGTTCTGATATCTGCCATTCGGCGGCGAAATGTCTAAGTATCTTTTGCGTCCGAGGCATGATTTTGTCCAATATGACCGTTCTGACAAAAAAGCTTATTTTTTCCTTGACATGAGGAAAAAATCATGTTATCATAAGCTTGTTGGTGTTGCTGCGGTAATATGGTATTATGGTATTATATTATCACTTTAATGAGATAAAACAAGATTTCTGAAAGGAAAGATTTTAATAATGAAAAGTTTTGACCTGATAACTCCCGAAGGTACGAGAGATCTGCTGTTTGAAGACTGCGCAGCGGTCAGAGCCGTTGAGGAAAAGCTTCAGACAAGCTTCAAGGCAAAGGGATATTCCGAGGTGATAACTCCGGGGCTTGAATTTTATGACGTTTTTAACATGAAATCAAGATATTTCCCCCAGGAAACCATGTACAAGCTTGTTGATTCAAAGGGCAGACTGCTTGTTGTCCGTCCCGATTCAACGATGCCTATCGCAAGAATGACCGCAACAAGGCTCAGGGAGCAGAAGCTGCCAATAAGACTCTGCTACAGCCAGAGCGTTTTCAGGAACAAGCCAAGTATGAGGGGCAGAAGCGATGAGATCCGTCAGACAGGTATCGAGCTTATCGGTTCATCTTCCAAGAGAGCGGAGCTTGAGATACTTGCAAATGCCCTTGAAGTCCTCTCGTCGTTCCATACCGACAGCTTCCGTCTTGAGATCGGTCATATAGGCTTTTTCAAGGTTCTTGTGGACAAGCTCAAGGCTGACAGCGACACTGTTGAAAGCATACGCAGCCTTATCGAAGTGAAGAACTATCCTGCACTTAACGATCTCCTTGAAAGCATAGGTGACAATGCGGTCACAAGAGCCCTCAGAAAGCTGCCCCGTCTTTTCGGCGGAGAAGAGGTTTTCGAGGAGGCTGCAAATATCTATGCCGATGAAAAGATCGACGCAGTTCTCGCAGAGCTGAAAGATACATATGAAAGTGTTTGTGCCCTCGGCTTTAACGGAAAGATAACCATTGACCTCGGTCTTGTAAACCGAATGGATTATTATACGGGCACTGTTATAAAGGGATATATCGAGGGCTGTGGAGATGCAGTTCTGTCGGGAGGAAGATATGACAAGCTCCTTTCCGAGTTCGGATATGATGTTCCTGCGGCAGGCTTTGCGGTTAATGTTGACGCTGTTGCAAAGGCGGAGAGAAAGCTTGCCGATTTTAAGGCAGCTCCCGCTGATGTTCTTGTTTACGGCGAGGACGGCTATATAACGGAGGCTCTTGCCCATAGCAGGCGGCTTATTTCCGAGGGAATGACCGCCGAGAACGCCGTTTTCGACACTCTTGACGAGGTTCGGAAGTACGCCGCAGAAAAAGGTATCGGACGAATTGACATTGTTTCTGACAAGGTCACGACCGAAACATTATAAAGACTTCCGCATGACTTTATCGAAAGGAATGTTCATAAAAATGATAGATACAAATACAAAGCGCCCCCTCAGAATCGCTCTGACAAAGGGCAGACTTGAAAAGGACACGGTGGCTCTCCTTGAAAAGCTGGGTTATGACTGCACCGCCGTTCACGAAAAGGGCAGAAAGCTTATCCTTCCCGTGGGAGATTCCATTGAGGTTGTCCTTGCAAAGGCTGCGGACGTTATCACATATGTGGAAAACGGCGTATGCGACATGGGCGTTGTGGGCAAGGATACCATTATGGAAATGGGCGGAAAATTCTTCGAGCTGTCCGACCTTGGCTTCGGCAGATGCAGATTTGCTCTTGCAGGAAAAAAGGGCGAGGATTTTTATACGGGATATGACGTAAAGACCATTGCCACAAAATATCCGAACGTTGCCCGTTCATTCTTTGAAAAGAAGAATATGGACGTTGATATAGTAAAGATCGAGGGAAGCGTTGAGCTTGCTCCTCTGCTCGGGCTGTCCCACGCTATCGTTGATATAGTTGAAACGGGAACTACTCTCAAGGAAAACGGTCTTGAGGTTTATGAGGAGATATGCCCCATTTCAGCAAGGCTTATCGCAAATATGGTCAGCCTGAAGCTCCGCAAGGAGGAGATCGAACAGCTTATTTCAGCTGTTGAAGCTATTATTTGACGCTTGAAAACAAGCATTGGCGAAAGGAAGTTATCAGATGATAAGAAAAATTATTGCCGACGGAAAAGCGGAGGCTGAATTCTTAAAGGAAGTTGAAAAGCGTAACGGCGAAAAGGATAAGAAGATCGGCGAGATCGTTACCGAGATCATCGAGAATGTCAAGGAAAACGGAGATAAGGCAGTACAGGACTATACCCTTAAATTCGACGGAAAGCTGCCCGAATATTACGAAGTTCCTCTTGACGTTATCCACGACGCACTTGACGAGGCGGACGAGGATTTCGTAAACGCTCTCCTCGACGCAATGGAGAACATTGCCGAGTTCCACCACAGACAGAAGGAGCAGAGCTTTATCGACCCCAAATCCAACGGCTGTATCCTCGGTCAGCGTGTAAGGGGACTTGAAAGAGTGGGACTTTACGTTCCCGGCGGAACGGCAGCCTATCCTTCAAGCGTTCTCATGAATGCTATTCCCGCAAAGATCGCAGGAGTCAAGGAGATAATCATGGTGACACCTCCCGGCAAGGACGGAAAGCCTAACAAGGATATCCTTACTGCCGCAGCTGTAGTGGGCGTGGACAGAGTGTTCATGGCAGGCGGCGCTCAGGCTATTGCCGCCCTTGCATACGGCACCGAGCAGATACCGAGAGTTGACAAGATAGTAGGCCCCGGAAATATATTCGTTGCAACCGCAAAGAAGCTTCTTTTCGGCAAGGTGGATATAGACATGGTCGCAGGTCCCAGCGAGATACTTGTTGTTGCGGACGAAACCGCCAACCCGAAATATGCTGCCGCAGACCTTCTCTCACAGGCAGAGCACGACAAGCTTGCCTCCGCTATACTTATCACATCGAGCGAAGAGGTTGCGGACAAGACTATCGCCGAGCTTGAACGTCAGCGTGCGGAAATGGAGAGAAACGATATCATCGAAAGCTCTCTTGACAATTACGGCGCAGTCATCGTTACCGACTGTATCGAATGTGCCGTTGAGCTTGCAAATTCACTTGCCCCCGAACACCTTGAGCTTATGGTTAATGACCCCATGAAGTTCCTCGGTCAGATCGACAACGCAGGCTCGGTATTCATGGGACACTACAGCCCCGAACCGCTCGGAGATTATTTTGCGGGTCCCAACCACGTTCTCCCCACAAGCGGTACAGCACGCTTTTTCTCGCCTCTTTCGGTAAACAGCTTTGTTAAGCGTTCGCAGTTTATCTACTATACCGAGCAGGCTCTCCTTGACGCAAGGGACGATATTGTCTGCATCGCAGAAAAAGAAGGACTTACCGCACACGCTCACGCTGTAAAGGTACGTTTTGAATAATTTTACAGAGGGTGTGATCTGAATGTCCTACGAGCTTGCAAAGAAGCTGAGAAATCTGGACGCATACGACCCCATTGAGGGCGATTATATGGTAAGGCTTGACGCAAACGAGTCCTGCTTCAATATTAACGACAAAATCGGAGATCTTATCGGAGATGCGGTCAAGCAAACAGCGCTCAACCGCTATCCCGATTCTTTGGCGGAGAATGTTTCCCGTGTTTTTGCGGGATTTTACGGTATCCCTGCCGATTATGTTACCGCAGGAAACGGCTCGGACGAGCTTATCAGCGTAATTACAAGTACCTTCCTTGAAAAAGGGGACACGGTGCTTACTCTGTCCCCCGACTTCTCCATGTACGCCTTTTACGGCAATATGTACGAGCTGAAGGTGCGCAATATACAAAAAAATGAGGATCTGACTATCGACGTACAGAAGGTCATCGACACCTGCAACAACTGCGATGTGAAGGCGGTCATTTTCTCAAATCCCTGCAATCCCACATCTCTCGGGCTGACAAGACGGGAGATAGAGCGGCTTGTAAAGAATGTATTCTGCCTTGTGATAATCGACGAGGCTTATATGGATTTCTGGAGTGAAAGCGTTATCGACCTTGTGGACGAGTACGACAATCTTATCGTGCTGAAAACCTGTTCAAAGGCGATGGGTCTTGCGGCGCTCAGGCTTGGATTTGCCGTTGCGGGGCCGACTATAACTCATGCGCTGAGGGCAGTAAAATCTCCCTACAACGTTAACGCCGTAACTCAGGCAGCCGCCGCAGCGGTTATGAAGCAAAAGCCGCTTATAATGGAAAATACTGCGGAGATCATTCACAGCAGAAAGTTTCTGCAAAGCGAAATATCGGCTCTTGCAAAAAAATATGACATTATCGACAAGGTATATGATTCGGTCACAAACTTTGTTTTTGTTAAAACTTCCGCCGCAAAGCGGATCCATGAGGATCTGCTGAAAAGATCCGTTGCTGTCAGGGGAATGGGAAATAATTACCTTAGGATAACTGCCGGCACGGAAGAGGAAAACGCCTGTTTTCTTAGCTGCTTCGAGGAAATACTGGAGCAGCTTTCAAAGGAAACAGCCGACGAAAGGATGATTTGAGAATGGAGCTTGCAAAAAGAGAAGCCTTCGTTTCACGAAAGACCCGTGAAACTGATATAGAAGTCAGGCTGAAGCTTGACGGCAGCGGAAAGCACGAAATAAATACGGGTATCGGCTTTTTTGACCATATGCTGACCGCCCTCTGTGTTCACGGCGGATTTGATATGGACGTTTCCGTAAAGGGCGATCTTTTCGTTGACGGTCATCATTCGGTGGAGGATACGGGAATCGTCCTCGGTCAGGCGTTTAAGCAGGCTCTGGGAGATATGAGCGGCATCACCCGTTACGGAACGGCTTGTATCCCTATGGACGAAAGTCTCGGATTCTGCTGCCTTGATATAAGCAACCGTCCTTTCCTTGTTTTCGAGGCGGAGTACAGCGACCCAAGAACAGGGGAGTATGACAACTGCCTAACCGAAGAATTTTTCAGAGCATTTGCTTTCAATGCAGGTATAACTCTTCATCTGAAATGCCTTTACGGCTCAAACGATCATCACAAGATAGAAGCAATGTTCAAAGCCTGCGCTCATGCGCTGAAAGATGCCGTGTCCCTTGCAGGCGACGGTAAGACCCTCTCCACGAAAGGAGTTTTATAATGATCGCAATAGTTGACTACGGCGCAGGAAATATCTTTTCGGTAAAAAATGCAATGGACTATCTCGGACTTCCTGCAGAGCTTACAAAGGATAAAAAGGATATCGAAAACGCCGACGGTATAATCCTTCCGGGAGTGGGCGCTTTTCCTTGGGCAATGAAAAAGCTTGAGGAAGCTGAGCTTGTGGACGTTATCCGTGCTCAGGCTGTACAGAAGCCCTTCCTCGGCATATGTCTTGGAATGCAGCTTATTTTCGGAAAGGGATATGAGTTTGAGGAAACGGAGGGTCTTGGACTTATCGACGGAACGGTTGAGCTTATGACTCCCGATAACCTGTCTATCCCTCACATCGGCTGGAACAAGCTTGTGAAAAATCATGACTGTCCGCTGCTTTCGGGACTGTCCGACGATGAGTATGTATATTTTGTTCATTCCTACGCTGCAAAATGCGATGACGAGTATCTCTCGGCATACTGCGAGTACGGCGACAAAGTAACTGCCCTTGTGAACAAGGGAACGGTTTACGGTTCGCAGTTCCACCCCGAAAAAAGCGGTAAAACAGGACTGAAGATACTGAAAAATTTTGCGGAGCTTATCAAATAATTTACAGGAAAGGAAACTCGCCATGCTTGCTAAAAGAATAATCCCCTGCCTTGACGTCCGTGAGGGCAAGGTAGTAAAAGGTATAAATTTTGTCGGCATAAAGGAAGTGGGCGACCCTGTTGAGTGCGCCGCCGAATATGACGCTCAGGGTGCGGACGAAATAGTTTTCCTTGACATAACCGCTTCCCATGAGGGCAGAGGTACAATGCTTGACGTTGTAAGAAGAACTGCGCAGAAGGTCTTCGTTCCGCTGACTGTGGGCGGAGGAATACGTACGATCGACGATTTCAGAGATACTCTCCGTGCAGGCGCAGACAAGGTTTCGGTAAATTCCGCTGCGGTAAAAAATCCTCAGCTTATAAGAGAGGCGGCTGATATTTTTGGCTGTCAGTGCGTTGTTGTTGCCATTGATGCAAAAAAATGCGAGGACGGTCACTATACCGTTGTCATCAACGGCGGACGCATCGACATGGGCATTGACGCAGTTGAATGGGCAAAGCAGGCGGAAGCTCTCGGAGCAGGGGAGATCCTCCTCACTTCAATGGATACCGACGGAGTAAAGGGCGGATTCGATATAGATATGCTGAACGCAGTATGCAGTGCAGTAAAGATCCCCGTTATCGCAAGCGGCGGCTGCGGAAGCCTTAGGCACTTTACCGATGTCTTTGAAAAAACAGGTGCAGCGGCAGCCTTGGCTGCCTCCCTGTTCCACTACAAGGAGCTGACGGTGGGAGAAGTCAAGGCGGAAATGAAAAAGCACAATATTCCTGTGAGAATGGTGTAATTATAATGAAAACAGTTATACGAACAGCCGATATAGGAGATAGCGGCGCTGTTTCGGAAATAAGCAGAGATGATCTGGGTTACGATTGTTCCCCTGATTTTGTCAGAGAAAAGCTTAAAAAGCTTGATTTAGACCGTGAAGCTGTATTTGCGGCAGAATCGGAGGAGGGAGTTGTCGGCTATATTCATGTTGAAAAATATGATACTCTCTATTCTGAAACGCTTGCAAACATTCTCGGCTTTGCAGTTCGGCGCAGCTGTCGCAGAAAGGGGATCGGGCGTCTGCTGATAAACGAAGCTGAAAAATGGGCGAAAAGCCACGGAGCAGCAGGACTTCGCCTTAATTCGGGAGCTGAAAGGACAGATGCGCACAGCTTTTACCGTGCTGTCGGATTTGATTCCGAGAAACAACAGCTCCGATTTATAAAAATGTTTTAAACTTTGGAGTAATATATGGGACTTATCGAAGAAACAAACGAGCTTATGCTCGACTGGAACAAGATCGGAAGTATTTCCGCAGAAAATAGGGTCATTCCCGTGGCGGTGCAGAATCTTGACACAAGGGAGGTCATTCTCGTTGCATATGTAAACGAGGAGTCCCTCAGAGAGTCGATACGCCTGCGCAAGGCGGTTTTCTGGAGCACATCGAGAAACAAGCTGTGGTTCAAGGGGCAGGAATCGGGAAATACCTTTACCCTCCACCATATTTTCGTAAACTGCGAGCAGAACTCTCTTGTCTTTCAGGTAACCCCCGACAAGGGGAATATCTGCCACACAAGCTATAACGGAAAGGCAAATAACTGTTATTACCGTGAGCTTGATATGGATACCATGAAGCTTGTCAATCTGAATGAGAAAAACATCAAATAAGCTAAGAGCCTGTCTTCACAAGCATATGTGCACACATTTCTTATGAAGACAGGTTCTTTGCGTATATTGCCTCTTGACATTAAAAAGGTTATGTGGTAAACTAAATATTACATGCTCTTTTATGCTTTTATGCTTTTATCCGACAAAAAATGACGGCATAAAAAATAAAAATCGGGTCATATGTTTTTATACGAAAGGATGTTTATCGAATGCTTCTCAACGGATCACAGATAATTCTCGAATGTCTTATCGAACAGGGTGTTGACACTGTTTTCGGATATCCGGGAGGCGCTGTGCTGAATATTTACGACGCTCTTTACGACTACAGCGACAAGATCACTCACATTCTTACATCGCATGAGCAGAACGCAGGACACGCTGCTGACGGCTATGCACGTTCAACGGGAAAAACGGGTGTTGTTATCGCAACATCGGGTCCGGGTGCTACAAACCTCGTAACTGCCATTGCAACGGCAAATATGGACAGTATCCCTATGGTCGCCATAACGGGCAACGTTGCAACGAGCCTTCTCGGACTTGATTCATTCCAGGAGGTAGATATCACGGGCATCACAATGCCTGTCACAAAGCACAATTATATTGTAAAGGACGTAAATGAGCTTGCCGATATCGTCAGAGAAGCATTCTTTATCGCAAACGACGGCAGAAAAGGTCCTGTTCTTATTGATATCCCGAAGGACATTACTGCGGCAAAGTGCGAGTTTGAACCCAAAGCTCCCGAAGGACACTGCTACAGTGTAAACGACGGGGAAATAGCCGAGGCGGCGAAGGTCATATCCGCTGCCGAGCGTCCATTTATCCTTGCAGGAGGAGGAATTGCTCTGTCGGGTGCAGGGGAGCAGCTCACAGCCTTTGCCGATATGATTGACGCTCCCGTTGCCCTTACCCTTATGGGCATGAGCGAGTTTGACAACACAAGCCACCGTTACACGGGAATGCTCGGAATGCACGGCACAAAGACATCTTCCCTTGCGCTGACAAACAGCGATGTAATTATTGTCCTCGGTTCACGCTTTTCCGACCGTGTTACCTGCAATGCGGATTCATTCGCAAAGAATATCAGCGGCGCAAAGCTTGTACATATTGAGATAGACCCTGCCGAATTTGACAAGAACGTTAAATCCGATGTCCATGTCAGGGGAGATTTGAAGCTTGTCCTTACGGAGCTTATGAAAAAGCTTTCTCCCGTAAAGCATGACAAGTGGATGGGGGATATAGCACGCTGGAAGGAGGAATATCCTCTCAGACAGGTCGGTGCGGACGAAGAAGCTGTTCTTCCACAGGATATCCTTGAAACCCTTGCGGAAATTACAAAGGGCGAGGCTATTGTCACCACCGAGGTAGGTCAGCATCAGATGTGGGCGGCGGAGTATTATTCCTTTAAAAAGCCACATAGCTTCATCACCTCCGGAGGACTTGGCACAATGGGCTACGGTCTGGGCGCAGCCATAGGCTCAAAGGTAGGAAATCCCGACAGAACTGTTGTTAATATTGCAGGTGACGGCAGCTTCTATATGAACATGAGCGAGCTTTCAACTCTGGCAAAATATCAGCTTCCCGTTATCGAAATGGTGTTCAACAATTCGGTGCTCGGAATGGTAAGACAGTGGCAGAGGCTTTTCTACAACTGCCATTTCTCACAGACAACTCTGGAAAAGCCCACCGATTTTGAAATGCTTGCAAAGGCATTCGGTATCGAGGCGGTTACTGTTTCCAAAAAGAGCGAGATAGCCGAAAAGCTCAGTTATGCCGTTTCCCTCGGAAAGCCTGTCCTTGTAAACTGCATTATCGACAAGGACGTAAACGTTCTTCCCATGGTTCCTGCCGGAGCTTCGGTCGCCGAACCTATCCTTGATATTTCTATTGATAGCTGATCCTGCTGTTATCAAAATATTCATAAAATATCTATTGAAATCACTTATATATAATCGTATAATATTGTTAGGGTTCTAACCGATAGGGCTCTAACAATATTTTTTTCGGGGGTGAGGTATTGGATAAAAACGAATGCCTGAGCTACGGCAGAAGCATAAAGCATCTGTCAAAGGCGATAGGCTGTCTTGCAAATGCAAACCTTGAGGCATGCGGCATAACGGGGGAGCAGTGCAGGATAATAACATATGTATATGTTTCCGAGCTTGAAGGAAAAACAGTTTTTCAGAAGGACTTTGAAAACGAATTCGGGGTAAAGCGTTCAAGCATAACGAGTATTCTGGCAAATATCGAGAAGAACGGCTATATCTACCGCTGCGGAGATGATTCGGACGCAAGAATAAAAAAGATCCATATAACCGAAAAAGGGAGCAGACTTGCTGTGCTGCTGAAAGACTATATCGACAAGCTGGAAGCGGAGATAGTAAGGGATATGGACGAAAACGAAAGAGAAATGTTCTTAAAGCTTATCCGCAGGGCGATAGTAAACGTTGAAACATCGGTTCTTGCAGACGGTATTGACATAGATCTTCACGATGTTTGACATGAATACTATAGTAAAGAATATTCCGACAAAAAAATTATAAAGGAGTAGATACTTGATGATCAAAAAGCTGTTGTCATGCGTCGGAGAGTACAAGAAGTATGCTATCCTTACTCCTATCGTAATGATAGGCGAGGTGCTTATGGAAGTGCTTATTCCGTTAGTCATGGCACAAATCATTGACGTAGGCATAAACGGCAGCGGAGGAGTTGCCTATACGGTAAAAATGGGAATTGTCATGGTTGTCATGGCTGCCATTTCGCTGTGTTTCGGAGCACTTGGAGGAACCTTTGGTGCAAGAGCGAGCATGGGATTTGCAAAAAATGTCCGAAAAAAGCTCTTTGACAAGGTGCAGGATTTCTCATTTTCAAATGTTGACAAGTTTTCCACCGCTTCACTTGTTACAAGACTTACGACCGACGTTACAAACACTCAGAACGCATTTATGATGCTGTTGAGAATGGCGGTAAGAGCGCCGTTCATGCTTATCTGCGCAACCATAATGGCTGTTTCCATAAACGCAAAGCTTGCCTGCGTATTTCTTGTAGCCATACCCGTTCTTGGAATATGTCTTTACCTTATCGGTTCAACCGCATTCCCACGGTTTGAAGCAATGCTCGGCAAGTATGACGCAATGAATTCGAGAGTTCAGGAAAACCTTATCGGTATCCGTGTTGTAAAGGCTTTTGTACGTGAAAAGTTTGAAAACGAAAAATTTACCGCAAACGCCGATGACGTAAGAGCGGCTCAGGTAAATGCGGAAAAGATAATTATCCTCAATCAGCCGCTGATGCAGATATCCATGTATGCCTGCATAGTTGCAGTTTTGTTTTTCGGCGGAAAGATGGTTGTGGGCGGCTCTCTGGAGATTGGTCAGCTTTCAAGCTTTATCAACTATATCATGCAGATACTTATGTCGCTGATGATGCTCTCAATGATATTCATTATGACAATTATTTCCCGTGCGTCTATCAACCGTATCGTTGAGGTTTTTGACGAGGAGATAGACATCAAGGACGACAGCGCAGACAGCTCACTTGTTCCCGCAGACGGCAGCATTGTGTTCGACAACGTTTCCTTCAGCTACGCCGGAGATAAGGATAACCTTACCCTTAAAAACGTCAACCTTAATATAAAGTCGGGCGAAACTATCGGAGTTATCGGCGGCACGGGTTCATCAAAAACAACTCTTGTGCAGCTTATCCCAAGGCTTTACGACGTGCTTGACGGAAGGGTCATGGTCGGCGGACACGATGTTCGTGACTATAAGCTTGACAATCTCAGAAACGAGGTTGCAATGGTCCTGCAGAAAAATGTGCTTTTCTCGGGAACCATAAAAGAAAACCTCAAGTGGGGCAACGAAAATGCCACCGATGAGGAGATAATCGAAGCCTGCAAACAGGCGCAGGCTCATGACTTTATCGAAAGCTTCCCCGACGGATACGATACAGACCTGGGACAGGGGGGCGTGAACGTATCGGGCGGTCAGAAGCAGCGTCTTTGTATCGCAAGAGCGCTCCTCAAAAAGCCTAAGGTCGTTATTCTCGACGACTCAACAAGCGCTGTCGATACAGCCACCGATGCAAAGATAAGACAGGCGTTCAGAGAGCAGCTTGCCGATACAACAACCATCATAATCGCTCAGAGAATATCTTCCGTTGCCGACGCAGACCGTATTATCGTGCTCAACGACGGTCAGATAGACGCATTCGACACACATGATAATCTCCTGAAAACAAATGAGATCTATCGTGAGGTATACAACTCACAGCAGAAAGGAGCTGAGGACTGATGCCGGGACCGGGAGGACATAAAAAAGGACCGGGCGGAAAGCCGAAGAATATGGGCGCCGCCATTAAACGTATTTTGTCATATCTTGCAGAATATAAGTTGCTGCTTATACTTGTTGTTGTAATGATTATATTCAGCGCACTGGCACAGGTTATCGGCACATCATTCCTGCAGGTAATAATCGACGATTATCTCACTCCGATGTCGCAGTCGGGGGACACGTCCATGATGGGCGATTTCATAATGACACTTGTCACCCTTGCGGTTATATACGGCATCGGTGCCCTCTGCACATTCGTCTATGCACGTATAATGCTCACCGTTTCCACAAAGACCCTTTTTAAGATAAGAACAGACCTTTTCACGAAAATGGAAGCTCTTCCGATAAGGTACTTTGACACCCATACTCACGGCGACCTCATGAGCCGCTACACAAACGATACCGATACTATCCGTGAAATGCTTTCAAACTCCGTGGCAAACTTCATTTCTGCCGCAATAACGGTTGTGAGCGTATTCATCATGATGGTGTACTACAGCTGGCAGCTTACGCTCATAGTTCTCTGCATGCTTGCGGTAATGATGTTCATGACCGCAAAGATAGGCGGAAAGAGCGGAAAGTATTTCAAGGATCAGCAGCAGGCTATCGGTAAAGCAAACGGTTATATCGAAGAGATGATCGAAGGACAGAAGGTTGTCAAGGTGTTCGTCCACGAGGACAGCTCCAAAGCGGAGTTCGACAAGCTCAATGCCGAGCTGTGCAGAGCTTCCACAAACGCAAATACCTTTGCGAATATCCTTATGCCGATCATGGGAAATCTGGGACATATCCAGTATGCTCTTGTTGCCATTGCAGGCGGTATTCTTGCAATAAACGGGGTAAGCTCCTTCAGCGGAACCATAACTGTAGGTACGGTGGTTGCCTTCCTGACTTATACGAGAAACTTCTCAAACCCCATAAATCAGATGTCCCAGCAGTTCAACAGCGTGCTTTCCGCACTTGCGGGCGCTGAGAGAATATTCGGCGTTATCGACGAAACTCCCGAGGTGGATGACGGCTATGTTACCCTTGTGAATGCCGAGATAAAGTCCGACGGAACTATAGTTGAAGCGGATCACCACACAGGCGTATGGGCATGGAAGCACCCTCACAAGGCTGACGGAACGGTGACCTATACTCAGGTCAAGGGCGAGGTCGAGTTTGACGAAGTCACATTTGGCTATGAGCCGAACAAAACCGTTCTCAACGGCATATCCCTTTATGCAAAGCAGGGACAGAAGATCGCTTTCGTAGGCTCAACGGGCGCAGGAAAGACTACTATAACAAACCTTATCAACCGTTTCTATGACGTCCCCGACGGAAAGATACGCTACGACGGAATTAATATCAATAAGATAAAGAAGGACGATCTCCGCCGCTCACTTTCCATGGTTTTGCAGGATACTCACCTGTTTACGGGCACAGTCATGGAGAATATCCGCTATGGAAATCTTGACGCAACGGACGAGGAGGTCATTGCTGCGGCAAAGCTTGCAAATGCGGATACATTTATCAGACACCTGCCGCAGGGCTACAATACAATGCTCTATTCTGACGGCGCAAATCTTTCGCAGGGTCAGCGTCAGCTTCTTGCCATTGCAAGAGCGGCGGTTGCCGATCCTCCCGTGCTTATCCTTGACGAGGCTACATCTTCCATTGATACGAGAACGGAAGCGCTTATCGAAAAGGGTATGGACAGTCTTATGGAGGGAAGAACGGTGTTCGTTATCGCCCACAGACTGTCAACTGTAAGAAATTCTCAGGCGATCATGGTGCTTGAGCACGGAAATATCATCGAGCGTGGAAATCACGACAAGCTCATTGCCGACAAGGGCAAATACTATCAGCTTTATACGGGAATGTTCGAGCTGAGCTGATGAAGAAAAATCTGCCGAAAAACAATCACCAAATAAACTCTGCAGCATAATATGAACTATGAAGGCAAGAACAAAGAGCTAAAAAGCTTGACGAAAACGCCTTCGTGGGAGAATTCCCATACATCATTTTTATAAAGGAGAGTTTTTTATGAACTGTAATGTTGGATTTGGCGGAAACTGCTGCTGGATTATCATCATTCTTATCGTTCTCTTCTGCTGCTGCGGAAACGGCGGAAGCATGTGCGGCGGCGGCTGTGGCTGCGGACCTGCTTGCTGAACCTGACCCTGAGTCATATTTTTCGGCGCACCTCGTAAAAACGGGGTGCGCTGCTTTTTTTGCTTGACAAAAATAATTATATGTGATATAATACCGATAAGTTAAAGGCCTTGATGAGGAGGAGTAAGCGTTTTTCTGCGCTCAGAGAAAAGACGGTCGGTGCAAGTCTTTGCGTGGAAAGCGGTGAAGGTAGCCTCGGAGCTTCGGTTTCGAACGCCGTATTATTGCGGCTTGTAGTTTCCGACGGAGTCCGCCGTTATCGGGATAGAGTGCGCATGCATCGTCATGCGAATTCAGGTGGTACCACGGATATTTTTTCCGCCCTGAGCTGTAAAATGCGGCTCAAGGGCGTTTTTTATGCTCCGACGCCGAATGAGAAAGGATATGATGTGATGAAAAAGGAACTCTCAAAGGTTTACGAACCGAGGGAAGTAGAGGACAAGATCTACAAATTCTGGATGGACAACGACTGCTTCAAGGCAACGGTCGATAAGCAGAAAAAGCCCTATACGATAGTTATCCCCCCTCCGAACATAACGGGACAGCTGCACATGGGTCATGCGCTGGACGAAACTCTTCAGGATATCCTTATCCGCTGGAAGAGAATGTCAGGCTACAGCACTCTCTGGCTGCCCGGAACAGACCATGCCGCTATCGCTACCGAAGCGAAGATAGTTCAGGCAATGGCAAAGGAAGGACTGACTAAGGAAGGCATCGGCAGAGAAGCCTTCATGGAAAGAGCATGGAAGTGGAAGGAGCAGTACGGCGGAAGGATCGTTGAGCAGCTCAAAAAGCTCGGTTCCTCCTGCGACTGGTCGAGAGAACGCTTTACCATGGACGAGGGCTGCTCGAAGGCAGTAAAGGAAGTTTTCGTAAAGTATTACGAAAAAGGACTTATCTACCGTGGAGAGAGGATAATCAACTGGTGTCCTCACTGCAGAACGTCCCTTTCCGACGCCGAGGTAAATTACGAGGATCAGGCAGGTCATTTCTGGCATCTGAGATATCCTCTCAAGGACGGCAGCGGCTATGTTGAGCTTGCTACCACACGTCCCGAAACCCTGCTGGGCGATACCGCAGTTGCCGTAAATCCCAACGACGAGCGTTACAAGGATATCGTGGGCAAGACCCTTATCCTCCCTCTTGTTGGCAGAGAGATACCCGTTGTTGCCGACGATTATGTTGAAATGGATTTCGGAACGGGCGTTGTAAAGATAACCCCTGCTCATGACCCCAACGACTTCGAGGTCGGAAAGCGTCACGATCTCCCCATTATTAATGTAATGACCGAGGACGCAAAGATAATCGACGATTATCCCGAATACGCAGGCATGGACAGATACGAAGCACGCAAGAAGATCGTTGAAGACCTTGACAAGGGCGGCTTCCTTGTAAGAGTTGAGGATCATGCTCATAATGTAGGAACCTGCTACCGCTGCGGCACAACTGTTGAGCCGAGAGTTTCAACACAGTGGTTCGTTAAGATGCAGCCCCTTGCAGAGCCTGCCATCAATGCTGTAAAGAGCGGCGAAACGAAATTCGTTCCCGAACGCTTCGACAAGATATATTATCACTGGCTTGAAAATATCAAGGACTGGTGTATCTCCCGTCAGATATGGTGGGGTCATCAGATACCCGCATTCTACTGCGACGACTGCGGCGAAATGGTTGTTACAAAGGAAAGCTCCGCCGTATGTCCCAAGTGCGGCAGGCCTATGCGTCAGGATCCCGATACTCTTGACACATGGTTCTCCTCGGCGCTGTGGCCCTTCTCCACTCTGGGCTGGCCCGAAAAGACAGAGGATCTTGATTATTTCTACCCCACAAGCACTCTTGTTACGGGATATGACATCATCTTCTTCTGGGTAATCAGAATGATGTTCTCCGGTATCGAGAACATGGGAAAAGCGCCATTCAATACAGTTCTTATCCACGGACTTGTACGTGATGCACAGGGCAGAAAGATGTCCAAATCCCTCGGAAACGGAATTGACCCCCTTGAGGTCATAGATCAGTACGGCGCAGACGCTCTCCGCTTTATGCTTGCAACGGGCAACGCTCCCGGAAACGATATGCGTTATATCGAGGATAAGGTTAAGGCGTCAAGAAACTTTGCAAACAAGCTGTGGAACGCTTCACGCTTTATCATGATGAATCTTCCCGAAGATTTTAAGCTTAACGGTCTGCCCGAAAACCTCAGCGTTGAGGACAAGTGGGTCATCAGCCGCTTCAACACCCTTGCAAAGGAAGTCAATCAGAATCTTGAAGCCTTCGAGCTGGGCGTTGCCTGCCAGAAGCTTTACGATTTCATCTGGGATATCTACTGCGACTGGTACATCGAGCTTACAAAGCCGAGAATACAGGCAGGAGGAGAAACCGCCGCTGCGGCTCAGTCGGTGCTTGTATGGGTAATGGAAGGAATGTTAAAGCTCCTTCATCCCTTCATGCCTTTTATTACCGAGGAAATATGGTCGGCAATATCCGACAGCGAAACTCCGCTTATGCTTTCCGATTATCCCGTATTTGATGAAAAGCTGGTATTTGCAGAAGAGGAGCAGGATTTTGAAAAGATAATCGACGCTATCCGTGCGGTAAGAAACAGACGTGCCGAGATGAACGTAGTTCCGAGCGTTAAGGCAAAGCTTTACATTGAAACTGCCGACAAGGCTGTATTTGAGTCGGGCGTAATGTTCTTTGAAAAGCTTGCAAGTGCTTCGTCGGTTGAGATAGGCGACAGCTTCGATATTTCCGACGCAGTTACCGTTGTTACCCACTCCGCAAGAATATTTATCCCTCTCAGCGACCTCGTTGACAAGGAAAAGGAGCTTGCAAGGCTTAACAAGGAAAAGGCTGCTGTACAGAAGGATATCGACTTCTCCAACAACAAGCTCAACAATCCCGGATTTATGGCAAAGGCTCCCGAAAAGCAGATCGAAGCCGAAAAGGCAAAGCTTGCAAAGGCTCTTGAAAAGATGGCAAAGATCGAACAGTCGATTGCCTCTTTAGCAGGCTGAGGCAGGTTGAACCTGCACGCACCCGTTTCATAGTTTACAATGGGCGGCAAGGATACGGCTCGGTAACGGTACTTAAATTGAACCGTTACCGAAA
>JBJERW010000041.1:0-2678 GCA_051882475.1 Huintestinicola sp.
CCTCGTCGCCCTGACGTCCCGCACGTCCTCTGAGCTGATTGTCGATACGTCTTGACTCGTGTCTTTCCGTACCGAGAATGAAAAGTCCGCCGACATTTCTTACTTCTTCAGCCTTGCCCTTTATCTCCTCGCTGTGCTTTTCGTAAAGCTCCTTGTATTTTGCACGGGCATCGAGTATCTCCTGATTGTCGGTATCGGCGTAGCTTACAGCCTCGCTGATAAGCTCGTCGTCCATGCCCATTTTCTTCATGTCAGCCTTTGCCATGAATTCTGCGTTACCGCCGAGAAGGATATCCGTTCCTCGTCCTGCCATGTTGGTCGCAATGGTAACAGCGCCGAATTTACCTGCCTGAGCAACTATCTCGGCTTCCTTTGCGTGCTGCTTTGCGTTGAGGACGTTGTGCTTGATGCCTCTCTTGGTAAGCATTTTGGAAAGCAGCTCGGATTTTTCGATGGATATCGTACCCACGAGAACAGGCTGACCCTTTTCGTGACACTCAACTATCTGCTCGATAGCGGCGTTGAACTTGCCCGCTTCGGTCTTGTAAACAACGTCGGGGTGGTCGATACGCTTTACGGGACGGTTTGTGGGTATCTCGATAACATCAAGCTTGTAGATCTCACGGAACTCGTCCTCTTCGGTCATAGCAGTACCCGTCATACCCGAAAGCTTGTGGTAAAGACGGAAGAAGTTCTGGAAGGTGATGCTTGCAAGAGTCTTGGACTCGTGCATTACCTTTACGCCCTCCTTGGCTTCGATAGCCTGATGCAGACCGTCGTTGAAGCGGCGTCCCATCATAAGACGTCCTGTGAACTCGTCAACGATGACTATCTCGCCGTCGTTTACGACGTAATCTGTATCACGCTTCATTATGCCGTTTGCCTTGAGAGCCTGATTGATATGGTGAAGCAGGGTGGAGTTTTCGGCATCGAAAAGATTTACAACGTTGAAATACTTTTCAGCCTTCTTAACGCCCTGACGTGTGATAGTAGCTGTCTTTGCCTTTTCGTCGATGATGTAGTCGCAGTTTTCGGAAACCTCTTCCTGGTCAGCCTTGTTGTCCATTTCAACAACGATGTAAGGCTTGCAGGTCTTTGCGAATTTATCCGCAAGGGTGTACATTTCGGTGGACTTGTCGCCTCTGCCTGAAATGATAAGAGGGGTTCTCGCTTCATCTATGAGAATGGAGTCAACTTCGTCCACGATAGCGAAGTTGAATTCACGCTGAACCTTTTCGCTCTTGTAGATGACCATGTTGTCACGGAGATAGTCGAAGCCGAACTCGTTGTTTGTTCCGTAGGTGATGTCGCAGTTGTATGCCTCTCGGCGCTCGTCGTTTGACATATCGTGAAGGATACAGCCGATGGAAAGACCGAGATATCTGAACACCTTGCCCATTTCCTCCGACTGGGACTTTGCAAGGTAGTCGTTTACCGTTACGACATGGCAGCCCAGACCGCTCAGACCGTTAAGGTAAGCTGCGCAGCAGGCAACGAGAGTTTTACCTTCACCCGTTCTCATTTCTGCGATACGTCCCTGATGAAGAACGATAGCACCGATGATCTGTACGGGGAAGGGCTTTTTGCCGAGAACTCTCCATGCGGCTTCTCTTACCGTTGCAAGAGCTTCGGGAAGGATATCGTCGAGAGTTTCGCCGTTTTCAAGTCTGTCCTTGAATATTTTTGTTTTGCCCTTAAGCTCTGCTTCGGAGAGGTTTGTGTATTCCTCGTCCAGAGCGAGAACCGAATTCTTGATAGGTTCGATTTTTTTCAGTTCACGTTTGCTGTAGTTACCGAAAAGTCCGTCTAAAATACCCATTCGTTTTATTCCACCTTAAAAATTATTTATGTTTTTTGATACGATAAGGCATGCGCTCAAAAAAATACGCATAGTCATTCAAATACTATTATAACGCAAAACGCCTTTGTTGTCAACAAAAATAATCAAACAACCGTGAATTTATAAAAAAATCATGCACAAATTTTTTCGTAAAAATAAGGTGTGATTTGTACACGGCTTTTTCGCAGAAAACAGCATTTTTCAAAATTTTACAGCAAGTATAATTCGATTTTTTTGTTTTTCAACATAAAAGCTCTTTTTTAAAGCGGAGTTTTTAACATTTTCAACGGAGTTTTCAACAATGATTTGTAATTGACAAGCTTTTCAACATGGTTTTCAACCGATTAAACAAAGATTTCAACAGCAAAAAAATACAATTCGTATAATTATTTCCTGCGGCGGCAATAATAATGGCGGAGCAAAGCGGATTTCCGTGCTGTTGAAAAAAATGTTGAAAGTGTTGAAAAGGAATGATAGCCATGGTCAAAGGGGTAAACCGAAGGATAGTTGAGATATATCTGCCCGACAGCAGGCAGTTTGAAAAAGCGGTGCTGTTTGTCCGACCCGAATATACGGCTTTTGCGGACGATGCGGCTGCTGCCGAGGCGAAAAAATATGCCGAGATGATAATTACCGCAATGGGGAGCGAGGCTGCCGTTCCCGAAAGTAAAAGAGAGCGCCGCCGCAGAAAGCTTTCCGCAGCGGCGCTCATAGCTTTTATTGCCGCAGTTTTTTCGTCCCTTATCCTGTGGCTGATAATTTTGTTTATCTGATATTATCTGATATGGTTATTAAAAAAAATCAAAGCGCCGTACCATTTTTATGGTACGGCGCTCAG
>JBJERW010000042.1:0-11227 GCA_051882475.1 Huintestinicola sp.
TTATTATATTATCATATTATTTTTGCTTTGTCAAGGACTTTTTTGATATTTTTTCAGGTTTGGTGATGTTGTCGGTTTGTTTTTGTCATTTTTACTATTCTTGCGGCAGAGTGCACAATCTTATAAATTCCCATATATGAAAATGACCGCAAACAATTCTGTCTGCGGTCATGTTTTTATCCCTCTGTGTCCGTTTCTTCGCCGGCTGAATCCTCTTCCGAAGCATTTTCATCCTCCACGGAAATACCGTCAGTCATATCAGAATCGGCAAAATAATCCATATCGCTCCTGCCCTGTTCACGGTTTGCTGAAAGTATAACTCCTGCGTAGTCGATCTCGTCATAATGAACGTTCTTCACCGAGTTATCCACATCGGTATACTCAACATAATAATTGAACGCCCTGTCGCAGCCAATCGTTTCGTCAAAATAATAGTATCTGTAGCAATAAACAGCTTCGTTGCTGACGTTTCGCTTTATATAATAAGGCTTGAAGCCCAGTGTCTTGCTGACATTCTTGATATTCATTCCGAAATCAAGGGAATTTTGGTCAAGCTTTTCCGCATTTTTTCTGCCCTTCCAGTTAAGCTTGAGCTGTGAAAAATCATAATACTCAACGTCGCTTATCAGCCCGTCTGCGCCCACCTTGAGCATTACCGCCCATTCAGGCTGCTCCGAGCCGCATACCTTGACGTTCTTATCCGAAACACAGATATAATCAAAGCCGCCCATACTGTTTACTATGCCGTTGCCGCATTTTTCCGAGAACTCCAGACCGCTTTCAGCCGTGGCATATTCAACATTTCTTCCCAAAGGGATACTTTCCGCAGCTTTAAGCCCCTTGTTGGCTTCCGAATAGGATATCGCCCAGATGATTATGCAGATGACCGCAATTATGGCAAGGCAAATGCCTGCACCCTTGAGTTTTTTTCTGAAAGCTTCCTTTTCTTCCTCCGTTTTTTCCTTTTTCGGAGGCTTCTGCTTTTTGGGTTTAGACTCCGGGCCGCTCTGCTTATTCTTTTCTTTTCTTTTGCTCTTTTTATCTGCGCTGTTCACTCTTCCCATTTCATCAACGTTTTCGGGAAGTACAGGCACATCAAGCTCCGCTCCGCAGTTTTCACAGAAAATATTTCCGTCGTTACATACAGTTCCGCACTTTTTACACTTCATATCATTTCATCCTTTCCGACTTGAATTTCTGCACGTGATATCCGCTGCCGGCATACAAAAAAGGTATGATTCTATAAACGATCAACACTCAGCAATGCTAATAATCGTATTAATTATAACACAACATGATTTTTTTGTCAATAAAAATACTATTAATACTAAAAGCCGATTAAAAACTGCACAAAAAAATCGAGCATGATCTTGCGTATATGGATCATGCGAAGATTTTTTGTCTGCAGTTTAATTGGCTTTTTGTATAAAACGAATCAAGCGCCGATCTATCGGCATATGACCATGTATCATAACACAAAACCGACCCGAAAGAGATGTTTCTGAAAAAATCTTTTTCGGGTCGGATATACTGTTTTTATTCTGCCGCTTCGGGCTTGCCTATGGGATAAATCTTGTCGGGAATATATTCGGCCATTGCGTTTGTGGCTTCTTCGGTAAGGTCATACCTGTACCAGTTCGGGTCTTCGCCGTCACGAGGCTCCATCCAGACCATTACACCGTTCCAGCCGCAGTCATATGCCGACTTGTACTTTTCCGTCAGGGTCATTCCTGCCTCTGCTGCGTCATCGTTTGAGGTTTCTCCGACTACGCAGGGCTTTGTTCCGTCAAGACCATACTCAACGGGATCGGTATCAAAGGGGAAACCGAAGGAGGATTTTTCCCACATGTAATAGTGCGGACTGTAAAAATCAAGATAAGCTTCCTCGCTGCCCGTTATCTCCTTCAGGAACTCATCGGAAATGTAATTTCCCGCATATTTGTCGGAATTATACTTGACCATTCCAAGTCCGACCGTTACAAGGGTATCGCAGTTTTCATGTATGGTCGCTGCGCATCTGCCGAAGAAATAGGAAAGATATTCCCAGCCGATCTTGCCGCACTCCGCATTCTCATATACCCAGTCGGGTTCATTCATGATGTCGATGGAGAAAAGATACTCGCAGCTGCCGTAGCGCTTGCAGAACTCAGCCACATAGGTTTCCGCAAATGCGTCGGTGTATTCCTGTGACATTATCAGATTTCTCCACTTTTCATAGCCGCCGTTCGGCTCTTTAAAGTGGTCAAAGGATGTAAGCGTCGCCATGATATAGACCCCATGCTTTTCGGCAAGAGCAAAAAGCTTGTCAAGGTCTGTCCAGTGCTCGGGCTTTATCTCCTTTATCTCTCCCGTGGATTTAAGACGGACGATATTTTCACCGTTGCAGTTTACCCATATTCTTGTGCAGTTGATGTTATCCTCCGCAAGCTTGGCAAAGGTTTCGTCCCATACGGCTTCGTCCATTTTGCCGTTGAAGTCATTCCACAGATACCATGGCGTATTTACTCCGTTTATCCACCACTCGCTGCCGTTGACCATAAATTTTGTGCCATCAACAGTAACTCTTGCGGACAGGCTTTCTTCCTCCGCAGCAGCCTGCTGCTCTCCCTGAGCATCGGAAGCTTCCTTACCTCCGCAGGCAGCAAGGGACAAGGTCATTACCGCAGCAAGAACAGCCGCTGCAAATCGTTTCATCATACATTTACTCACCGAACCACTCCTCCGTATTATTTAGGGTGTGTTGACACTATCCGAAATGTTCGGATTGCAAGCAGATTTTTCGTATTTCAAGGCAATTTTCCGCAGTAATACTTGCGTATTGCAAGGAAAATTAACGCAGAAAGACGGAAAATATGCTGCAAGACGGGCGTTGAGCGGTAGTGTCAACACACCCTAATTGAAAAGCCATATACATATTATATTATTATGATATATTATCAGTCATTTCACGGATTTTGTCAATATAAATATTTTAAGAAAAGATGTACGGAATCAATATTTTACCGAATCTCAATAATTCTGCTCAAAACGCAAATATGGGGTTGAAAAAAAGCGTTTTGTGTGTTATAATGATGTATACTTGTTTTATAGAAAAATATACTATCTGAAAAGGAATGATATTTACAATGCAGGACACAAATACCTACGAATCCCCCTTCTGCACAAGATATGCCAGCAAGGAAATGCAGTATATCTTCTCCGCAGACAAGAAATTTACCACATGGCGCCGTCTTTGGGTCGCTCTTGCAAGAGCCGAGATGAAGCTCGGTCTTAACGTTACCGAAGAGCAGGTAGCGGAGCTTGAAGCGAATATCGACAACATCGACTACTCCGTTGCGGCGGAGCGTGAAAAGCTTGTCCGCCACGATGTTATGGCGCATGTTTACACCTACGGTCAGGTATGCCCCAAGGCAGCGGGAATAATCCACCTCGGTGCGACCTCCTGCTATGTAGGCGACAACACCGACATTATCATTATGAGGGACGCTCTGCAGCTTGTTCTCCGCAAGATGATAACAGTTGTAAAGCAGCTTTCCGATTTTGCAGACAAGTACAAGGATATGCCTGCACTTGCATACACTCACCTCCAGCCTGCCCAGCTCACCACCGTCGGAAAGAGAGCTACCCTTTGGATAAACGAGCTTCTCATGGATATCGACGAGCTTGAATACCGCATTTCGGGACTCAAGCTTCTCGGCTCAAAGGGAACAACAGGAACTCAGGCTTCCTTCATGGAGCTTTTCGACGGAGATACCGCAAAGATAAAGAGCCTTGAAAAGATGATAGCCGAGGAAATGGGATTTGACGCAGTCGTACCCGTATCGGGTCAGACCTATTCGAGAAAGATCGACGCACAGATACTTGCAACTCTCGGCGGCATCGGACAGACAGCCATGAAATTTGCAAACGATATGCGTATCCTCCAGAACTTCAAGGAAATGGAAGAGCCTTTTGAAAAGAACCAGATAGGCTCCTCCGCAATGCCCTACAAGAGAAACCCCATGAGATGCGAGCGTATCTGCGCTCTTGCAAGATATCTCATGATAGATACCCTCAACCCCTCCTTCACCGCAGGAACACAGTGGTTTGAGCGTACTCTCGACGATTCCGCAAACAAGAGAATTTCCGTTGCCGAAGGCTTCCTTGCGGCAGACGCTATACTCAACATCATGATAAACGTTACCTCAAATCTCGTTGTATACCCCAAGGTCATCAGACAGAGAATCATGAGAGAGCTGCCATTTATGGCTTCGGAGAACATTATGATGGACGCAGTTAAGAAGGGCGGAAACCGTCAGGAGCTTCATGAAAAGCTCCGCACCTATGCAATGGAGGCAGGAAAGCAGGTCAAGGAAGAGGGACTTGAAAACGACCTCATCGAAAGAGTTCTTGCAGATCCTTCCTTCGGTCTTGAAAGACATGAGATCGAAGCTATCCTCAAACCCGAAAACTTCACGGGAAGAAGCTCCGAGCAGGTCACAGAGTTCATCGCAGAATGTGTTAAGCCTGTTCTTGACAAGTACAGCGACATGACCCACGAATCTGCTGAAATAAACGTATAATTATCCCGAAAATAAAAATTGCCCGACGGCTCTGCACTGCGCACATTATGACTGCAATGCCGTCGGGCGTTTTTTTATATTTATATGTAAGTATCAACAGCGTCGTACTCGATAACTGTCATATCCTTTCGGATACGTGAGAAAACATTTCGGAAAAGAGAGGTGTCCTTTTTTTCTTCAAATTTATCAAGCAGACCGATATATTTCCCGTCAATTTTCCTGCCGTATTTCATCAAGCGCTTATATTCCTCCGTGTCCATTTTATAAGGCATAGCCTGAGGGCAGACCTTTTCACAAAAACGGCTGAATGCATAAAAACCGCTGAGGGAAATATCATCGCAGTATCTGACTTCACCTCCGAAATCTCCGATTATTCTTTTTATTAAGCCGCACTTTCCCCCGTCCAAAAATCCGCCTGCGTTTATCACCAGCTCTTCGTCGGTTTTTTCGTTCTCCGTATAGTGAAGATATCTTTTTCTGCTGCCGATAACGGTTATCCTGTCTGTCCTTTCAAGCTTTGCACCTGTGATATTCTCATGATCCTCGGAGCAGAAGCTTATCCCCTTGCGAAAAGGTCTTATGTCAGCGTCGCCCTTGTCCGTCCTCAAAACGATATTACCGCAAAGCTCCGCCCTTTGGGACGGGGTAAATATCCCAAGCTGCGCAAGAATATCGTCCTCGGAAATCCTGCACCCGTAGGAAATATATTCCGATATCTCAGGCTCAAACCGCTTGGCGGCGGCAATTACTCCTTTCCTTACATTTTTGTCAAAATATTCGGCGCTTCCGAAATATTTCATACCAAACGCCGCTTTGCTCATTCTTCTTCCCGAGTCTATCCCTTTAAGAGCGGTTATCAGGTCAAAAGCGGCGGATTTGTCCATATTGGCAAAAACCGAGTTCTTTCCGCTGCGGAGCATTTTTCCCGTTTCCGCTTCAAAAAAATCGGATATCCATTCGGTACCGATATTGTTCGCCCCTGCATTCAGCATTGAAATTATCTCGCTTTTTAAATTGTCATTCATGGTATCCCTCTTGTTCAAATTTCCCTGCAAATAATTATTTTTATTATACCATACTTTCGCTGTATTCGGCTGATTTTATAACAAATTGATTTATGAGGTGTTCATTGACAGACAATTTGACACATTATTTCAAATATGCTATAATTTATGAAATCTATGAACGGACGGTCGGATATATGGACAACGCAAAAAATGCAAATATTTTTTCGGATATAACGTCGGAATGGTTTGAAAAAGAACTTGGCACACCCACAGAAGTACAGCGGCTCGCATGGCCGCTCATTGCGGAGGGAAGGGACGTTCTCGTTTCCGCACCCACGGGAACGGGCAAGACCCTGACCTCCTTTCTTGTTTTTATCGACAGGCTTGCCGATATGGCACGCAAAGGAGAGCTGAGGGACGAAACAAGCGTTATTTATGTTTCTCCGCTGAAATCCCTTGCAGGAGATATCCGTGAGAACCTGCACCGTCCCCTTAAGGGTATTGCCGAGCTTGAAGCAAAGCACGGCATTGAAAGGGGCGCTGCCTGCATTACAGCCGCTCTGCGCACGGGCGACACCTCTCAGCAGGAGCGCAGGAAAATGATACGCCGTCCCCCGAATATACTTATAACAACTCCCGAATCACTATTTCTTATGCTGACCTCAAGGTCGGGACAGGATATGCTGAAAACTGCAAAATGCCTTATTATCGACGAGCTTCATGCGGTCATAAACACAAAGCGAGGAGCACATCTTATGCTGTCGGCGGCAAGGCTTGACGCTCTCTGCGGCAGAAAGCTGCAAAGGATAGGGCTGTCCGCTACCGTTACTCCTCTTGAAAGAGCAGCGGAATATCTTTCTCCGAACAGTCCTGCGGTCATCGCTCCGAAGATAAAAAAGGAACGCATCATCACCGTAAACGGCATATTCTCCCACAGAGGAGAGCGCAAAACAGCATGGGAGCAGCTTGCGGACACCGTGCTGAGCTATTGTGCCGAAGCAAGGAGCGTTATCGCCTTTTCCGAGGGCAGACGCTTTGCCGAAAAGCTTGCCTATTATGTGAACCTTGTCAAGGGTGACGGATATGCCCGTGTTCACCACGGAAGTATGTCCAAGGAACAACGGCTTGAAGCGGAACAGCTTCTGCGAAGCGGACAGCTCCGCCTGCTCTGCGCAACCTCCTCAATGGAGCTTGGAATAGATGTGGGAGATATCGACCTTGTGCTGCAAATAGGCTGTCCCATGTCCGTATCGGGAACTCTCCAACGGCTCGGAAGATCGGGACACCGTCCCGGAGAAACAAGTATCATGCGAATTTTCCCCCGTGCCGAGGAGGAAGCACTTTTCTGCGGACTTGCGGCAAAGGCTGCCGCCGACAATTGCATTGAGGAATGCCGTCCCCCCGAAAAATGTCTTGACATTCTGGCTCAGCATCTTGTTTCCATATCGGCGGACGGGAATGAGCATACGCCCCGTGAGATACTTTCCATGACAAAAAACGCCTTCCCTTTCAGAAATATTTCGGAAGAGGATATATGCAGGGTGCTGCGCATGCTTGTGGGAGATCAGGAGCATGAAAATGACAAGCCTGTACGCCCCCGTCTTTTGTACGACCGCATAAACGGGACGTTCACGGGGGACGCCTACAGCAGACTGTTAGCCGTTTCGGCAGGAGGCACTATCCCCGACAAGGGAATGTACAAGGTACGTGACGAGCACGGGACCGTTCTCGGCGAGCTGGACGAAGAGTTCGTCTGCGAATCACGTCCCGGGGACAGATTTCTTCTCGGTTCATTTGCATGGCAGATACGTGAGGTGCGCCGTGACTGCGTTATCGTCAGACAGGCAAGCTCGGCAGGGGCAAGAATGCCCTTCTGGAGAGGCACGTCGGCAGGACGTGAGCCTGCGGCAGGATATCACTTCGGCAGTCAGCTCAGAAAGCTCAACAACGCTTATTTTGCCGATGAAGCCGCAGATATCCGCTGCGGCGGCGAGCTTACCGCCGTATTACAGAGCATGATGATGGATATGAACGCCTGCGAAAGCGCCGAGCGGTTCATCAGGGCGCAGATAGGAGCTTCGGGAATGCTCCCCGACGACAGGACGATAATTGCGGAGCATTTCACCGATGATACGGGCATTGAACAGCTGATGATACATTCGGTTTTCGGGAAAAGGGTCAATGCGCCGCTGGCACTCCTGCTCCATGATGCGGCAAGCACCCTGCTGAGGGTAAATGTTTCCTGTGCGGACGATGATGACGGTATCCTCATATTCCCCTATGAGCGCTGCAATATCCCCGAAGGTCTGATACAGACAATTGAAATTGACAAGATACTCCCCGTTATTGATGCGCTCCTCCCCTCAACTCCCCTTTTCGGGACGGTCTTCCGCTACAACGCCGCCCATTCCCTTATGATGGGCACAAGAGGACGGAGCCGTCAGCCCCTTTGGGTACAAAGGCTCAGGGGGGCAGAGCTGCTTGATTCGGTCATATCCTGTTCTGACGACCACCCTCTTATCGAGGAAACAAAGCGTGAATGTCTTGAATGCATGTGGGATATAAAGGCGCTGACGGATATCCTTTTGAAAATAAAGTCGGGAGAGATAACCGTCAGGGAGATACACAGGACGGCTCCCTCACCCATGTCCATGACACTTCGAAATCAGACGGAAAGCACGCTGATGTACGAATACTCCCCCACGGCGCAGAGGGTCAAAAACATATCCTACGAGCGGCTGGGCGAGGTAAAGGGTATGCAGCCGACGGAAGAATCGCTGAAGGCGGTGTCCGAGCGCAGAAAGCTCCCCGAGGACGAACAGCATCTGCACTCCCTGCTCATGACCGAAGGCGACCTTGCCGCAGGAGAGCTGGACGTTCCTTTTGCGTGGCTGAAAAGTCTTTTGAAGCAGGGAAAGGTCAAATACATCGACCCGGGGCTGTGGATAGCCGCCGAGCAGGAGGAGCAGTATGCTGCGGCTATGGGAATGTCCGAAGGGGAGCTTGACAAGGTGGTGCTGCGGCTTCTCAGACACCGTGGTCCTCAGGACGCAGAGTCCGTTTCCCGAAGATACAATATCCCCCTTTCTTCGGCACAGGCAGCACTGAACAGACTTTGCGCCGAAAAAAAGGCGGTTGAGAGCGACGACATATATTACCACGGTCAGCTGTATCTCATGGCGCAGAAAAAGACAGTCAAGGCTCTGAGAACTCGGATAGAAACCGTTCCGTCGGAGAGGTTTGCAAACCTTCTGACAAGAAGCATTTCGGGTTCGGGAACGCCCTCGGAGCAGACCGTGAAGGCGCTGAAGGCTCTGACGGGGATAAAGCTACGCCCCGAGCTTCTGGAAACGGTCTATCTCCCCGCAAGGGTGAATTATTACCGTCCACGGCTTCTTGACGAGGTGCTTTTAAGGGGCGGCATACGCTGGCGCATGACCTCAGACGGCTTCCTTATTTTCGGTTCGGAGGAGGATATAGACCGGGACGCCGAAACGGATATCCCCTGCAAAAACGAATCGGAACAGCAGATCTACGATATCATAAAAAAGAGGGGCGCACTATTTCTTCACACCATTTCCGCAGGACTTGGCGGAGAGAGCACCTCACGGACTGCCGCCGAGATGACGGGCAGGGGTATTCTGACCTGCGACAGCTTTGAGCCTGTGCGGCAGTATCTTTCGGGCGCTTCCATAAAAAAAGCTCCCCCGAAGCAGCGTGCATCGGCAGGAGCAAAGGCGATCGGCGCAGGGCGGTATGACATTGCACGGCCGTTCAAAGAAAAAAGCGCAGAAGAGCTGCTTGAAGCTGTGTTTGACAAATACACGATAGCTTCAAAGGAAACCGTGCGTGAATTTCTGCCATGGCAGGAGGCTCTTGAGATCTTGGGAATGGCTGAGTTTACGGGAAAGGTCCGCCGAGGATATTTCGCAGACGGACTTTCGGGAATACAGTTTATCAGGGCATATGATTTAGACAATGCAAGAATGATACTGTCGGCAAATTCGGACAATATAACATGGCTCAACGCCTGCGACATTTTTCAGCCGTGGGGACGTTTTCTCCCACACAAACAGGGCAGACAGTTCACCGCCGTGCCCGGCTGCGCAGTGGGAATGGTCGGCGGACTTCCCGCAATGGTTTTCGAGCGGAAAGGGGCAGCTATGCGTGTTTTTGAAAACTGCGGCGAATATGTCCCCAAGCTTCTTGCGGCATTTGCGGAGAGCTACGGCAGAAAAAATATATTCCCCGACGCAAAGCGCATATCTCTTAAAGAATATGACCGCCGCTACACGGAGGAGCTTATCAAGGCAGGCTTCCGCAATGAGATCACCGAAATGGTGCTTGACGCAGGATTTATGACATAAAAAATCGGCTGAATTACTGCACATCGGATTCTTGATTTTTATTTAGAAATATGATATGATTGTAAAAAATATGAAAATAAGGAAGGATAGTTTTTCATATGATCTATACCGTTACATTCAACCCTGCCGTGGACTATGTTGTTCATACGGGGCAGCTCATTGCAGGGGCTGTCAACCGCTCAAAAAAGGAAGAATTTTTCTTCGGCGGCAAGGGCATAAACGTTTCGATCATTCTTAACAGGCTGGGAATGGACAGCATTGCCATGGGCTTTATCGCAGGCTTTACGGGAGAGGCGATAAAGGAAGGCATTGAAGGAATGGGCATCAAGACGGATTTTGTTCAGCTGGAAAAGGGATATTCCCGAATCAACGTGAAGATAAGGACAAGAAAGCTTACAGAAATAAACGGTCAGGGACCCGAAATTTCCGAAAGGGACATTGACGAGCTTTTCCGAAAGCTTGACAGGATAACCGACGGCGACGTAATAGTTCTTGCGGGAAGCATTCCGGGAACGCTCCCTGCGGACATGTATGAACGGATACTGGCACGCTATTCGGACAGAAAAATTATGGCGGTGGTTGACGCATCGAATCAGCTGATGCTGAACGTGCTCAAATACAATCCGTTCCTGATAAAGCCGAACAATTTTGAGCTGGAAGAGATCTTCGGCGTTAAAGTTGAAACCTATGATGACGCTGTTCTGTACGCAGGAAAGCTCAAGGAAATGGGAGCAAGGAACGTACTTGTTTCCATGGCGGAAAAGGGCTCGGTGCTTCTTGATGAAAGCGATAATGTTCACATCTGCAAAGCATGCGAGGGAATTGCTCAGAACACGGTGGGCGCAGGAGATTCCATGGTTGCGGGATTTATTGCAGGATTTATTGAATCCCACGATTTCGACTATGCCATGAAGCTTGGCACGGCTGCAGGCGGAGCGACTGCATTCTCCGACGATCTCGGCTCCCGAAGGGACATTCTCAGGCTGATGAACGAACTTACAGCAGGCTGAGGCAGGCAGGCTGAGCCTGCACCCAACCGTATCATAGTTTATTGTGGCGACATAATTCATAGCTCGGTAACGGTACTTTATTTGTATCCGTTTACCGAGCTTTTTTATGTTTGGTTGATTTGTATATGATAGATGTTTCATTGCCCTTTTAGTTGCTGATAGTTTTTGTTTATTTCCGTATTGTCATTTTGAAATGTAAGATGTTTCGTTACCCTGCAAAGGGACAACCTTCAGGAGAGGGGGGGACGCTCAGGAACTGTAAGACGCAGCCGCATCCCCCC
>JBJERW010000043.1:0-42578 GCA_051882475.1 Huintestinicola sp.
CGTTCCTCAAAACGGCGAAACGATTGCTTCGCATTATTCAGCGTTTCCTTAGGAATTATTTTCCGAGAAAGGAATGGTCATAAAAATGAATACTGCAATGCTTCTTAAACCAAAAACTATGGTTTCGTACATATATGCCGACCTTACGGCGGCTGACGGTCTGAAAGAGTTCATTTCGGGAGGATATACGGCTGTTCCTGTTATCGACAGGGAAGGTATCTACATGGGCGTTGTCAGCGAGAGAGATTTCCTTTACCGAATGCTTGATACAAAAAGCGTGGAGCTTGACTGCGGAGAGGGACTGACGGTCGGCGACCTTATCAACAATCAGCGCTTTGACAGCGTTGCCATCGACGCCGATATGGACGAGGTGTTCAGCAAGATAATCGACCAGAACTTTGTCCCCGTTGTAGACAGCCGAGGTTCATTTTCGGGGATCGTTACACGAAAAGATGTGCTGATGTATCTTCACGGAAAGATCGGCGCTATCAATAAACTGTCCACGTAAACGAGTACCTGTCCACGCAAATGTGGACTTTCACCTTTTGGTGAAATATTCCTATGATTCTTCTCAGAGGAGGCGGCTATTTTGAATTACATTGTTCTTGATATGGAATGGAATCAGCCGCCGTGCAGGGAAAAAACGGTGACCGATTCCGCAGGGAAAACCGCTCTTTACGGCGAGATAATTCGTATCGGAGCAGTAAAGCTTGATGAAAGCCTTGCGGTTATCGACCAATTTCACATCAGTATCCTTCCGAGATTCTACCGCAGGATGAACAGCACGGTGGGAAAGGTCACGGGACTGAAAAGCAGCTCTCTGCGGCACGGGGTGAACTTTCCTGCGGCATACAGATTTTTTATCAGATGGTGCGGAGAGGATTTTGCGCTGCTGACATGGGGCAGCGAGGACGAGCATATGCTGATGTCAAATCTTGCCGTGCACCGAATGATATATGAGCCTGTGCCGAAATTTTACGATCTGCAGCTGATATTTGCTTATGAGATATGCCGTGACGGACGGCTTCATGCTCTGAAATACGCCCTTGATTACTACGGTCTTGAAGCAGAGCTTAAAGCTCATGACGCACTGAATGACGCAATTTATGCCGCAAGAGTGGGAGAAAAAATGAATTTCTCCAAGTATATCCCCGATTATGACAGCATGATCGAGGAAGCGATACGCAGGAAAAACGAAAAATATCATTACGCCTTCATAAATATCCGCAGCACGGGGGACGTGCTTAACAATGAAAAGATAATGTCACGGCGCTGCCCCAAATGCGGAGAAAAAATGACTCACGGCAAATGGGTGTGGCAGCGTGAGGGCGTTCTCATATCCTGCGCCGAATGCAGCGACCACGGGGAGTATTTCGTCCGTGTAAGAATGAAGCTGTGCCCCGACGGAAAATATTCCGCCGCAAAAATGATATGCAGACTATCCGCCGAATACAAGGAGCTTTATATGCGAAAGCTTGAGGAAAACGGCGTTTATGACGAATAGCATTCCAATTTCACATTTGCATAAAAAAGCAGACTGCCGAAAAAATGGGGCAGTCTGCTTTTTGTTATGTAGGATCAATTAATTATCGCCGGTAAGCTCCTCAAAATTATGTGAAGCAAGCTTTTGAGAAACCTCAAGGGAAATTTCCGTAAATACTTTTCTGAATTTACAGTAGTCCTTGGCGTTTCGTGTGCAGTTGAAATCTTCTTCATGACACTTGTTCAGATAGTATGAGCCTTCAATGGTTTCAATAACGTCAAGAAGAGTGATCTCGGCAGGGGGCTTTGCAAGCTCATATCCGCCCTGCATGCCCTTGTATGATTTTACAAGTCCTGCGGCGACGAGCTTTCTCAGTATTTTCAGTGAAAATCTGAGGCTTACTCCCGTTTTTTCAGCGATGTTTTTAGCGTCGATCCTTTTCTTTTCGGAGGTTAGGCAGCCGATTATCCGGACTGCATAATCCGATTCAAGTGTAAGACACATAATGCTCTCCTTTGTAAATCCCTTATTGCTTATTTGTTTTGATGATTTGATGTTTATGTTGTTGGAAGTAATGTTTAAAATAAAGTCACATTAACGAGCCAAGAATTATGTCGTCCCAATTAATTATGAAACGGTTGGGTGCAGGCTCAGCCTAAAGAAGTAGCGGTTCATAAGAAGTACCGTTACCGAGCAGTATCTGTCAGCAACAGAAAGACTATGAAACGATTGCGTGCAGGCTCAGCCTGCCGTTACCGAGCCAAGAACTATAACGCCCAAACCAGCTAACAGAACGATAGGGTGCAGCATCATGCTGCCGGTTGGGTGCAGGCTCAGCCTAAAGAAGTAACGGTTCATAAGAAGTACCGTTACCGAGCAGTATCTGTCAGCAACAGAAAGACTATGAAACGATTGCGTGCAGGCTCAGCCTGTGTAAGTAACGGTTCATAATAAGTACCGTTACCGAGCAGTATCTGTCAGCAACAGAAAGACTATGAAACGATTGCGTGCAGGCTCAGCCTGCTGCTTAGTCGAGGAAGTCTTTTACTTTTTTGCTGCGGCTGGGGTGACGGAGCTTTCTGAGAGCCTTGGCTTCGATCTGTCTGATACGCTCTCTTGTGACGTCAAACTCCTTTCCGACTTCTTCGAGGGTCCTTGAACGTCCGTCCTCAAGACCGAAGCGGAGTCTGAGAACCTTTTCCTCACGCTCGGTCAGAGTGGAGAGCACTTCGCCAAGCTGCTCTTTGAGAAGGATAAGCGATGCAGCTTCTGCGGGAGCGGGAGCGTCGTCGTCGGGGATAAAATCACCGAGATGGCTGTCCTCCTCCTCGCCGATAGGTGTTTCGAGGGAAACGGGATCCTGTGCGATGCGCATTATCTCACGCACACGCTCAACGGGGAGATTTATCTCCTCTGCGATCTCTTCGGGTGAAGGGTCGTGACCGTTTTTGTGCAGGAGCTGGCTTGAAGCCTTCTTTACCTTTGTGATGGTTTCCACCATGTGAACAGGGATACGTATGGTACGAGCCTGATCGGCGATCGCACGGGTGATAGCCTGTCTTATCCACCATGTGGCGTAGGTGGAGAACTTAAAGCCCTTTGTGTGGTCAAACTTTTCGACTGCCTTGATAAGACCCAGATTTCCCTCCTGTATCAGGTCAAGGAACTGCATTCCTCTGCCCACATATCTCTTTGCGATGGAAACTACCAGACGGAGATTTGCTTCGGAAAGACGCTGCTTAGCCTTAACGTCGCCCGTTGCCATGCGCTCCGCAAGCTGAATTTCCTCTTCGGCGGAAAGCAGGGGAACACGTCCGATCTCTTTCAGATAGATCTTTACGGGGTCGTCAATGGCAATGCCCTCGGTGGAAAGGGACATTTCCAGATCGTCCTGAAGATTCAGATCGTTCAGAGCAAGCTCGGTTTCGGCGTCAAAGTCCTCAACGATCTCGATGTTCTGATTCTGACATGTATCATAGAAGCTGTCGATCTGATCGACGTCAAGATCGAGCTTTTCCATAACGTCGTTGATCTCAGTGGTGGTAAGACGTCCGTTTGTACGGCCGTGCTCCATCAGGGTTTCCATTGCTTTTTCGTTGTTTGATGACATATTGATTATCGTTCCTTTCATGTTTTCCTTTCGGGGAAACACTATGTATATATGACCTTGCGGTATATGCGCCGCATGGGGGTCCTGCAAAGTGTGCCGCTCCTACGATTTCCTGTTTTTCAGATTCGCCGCAAATTTCAGAAAATCATCATCGGACAGCGCCGAGGGAGCTGCGGCGTTTTTCATCTCTTCCGCATGAGCTTTCAGAATACCGATAAAATCGTCGGCGGCAGCCCTGTTTATGTCGATATTTTCGGTATTTGTCATTATAGCGGTTATTTTGCCCATTTCATCGGCGGAAAATTCACTTTGAAGCGACATTACGTTAAAATCCGAGGACTTTTTCAGTCCCTCAACAAGGAGAGAGTAAACTTTTCGGTGAAACTCCGTAATGAACAGCTCCTCTGTAAGCTGTGAGGAGATGTACTCAAGCTCGTCCGGATTTCGGGAAAGATAGGCTATTATGCCCTCTTCCGCCTTGTATTCCTTCGGGTGCTTTGCCGCTTCGGGAGAGCTTTTCTGCCGCTCGGAGAAGGTGCGGATATTGCTCCAGTCCTGCTTTTTGTCTGCGCTTATTTTTTTGCGTATGACTTGCTCTACCTGAGCAGCTATTGCATCTTTTTTTATGTCCTGCTCCTTGGCGACCTTTGATATGTAAAAATCCCGTTCGATAGGGGAGTTTATGCCTGCAAGGACGTTCACGCAGCGTTTGAGATAGTCGAGCTTTCCGCTTTCCGAGCCGATGTCAAGTCCCTCGGCGCATTTTGCAAGCTCAAAGTTTATGGCTCCGTCCGAGTTGTCAAGAAGCTGCTTGAAGCGCAGAGAGCCGTATTTTTTTATGAATTCGTCGGGGTCTTTGGCGCCCATCATTTTGATTATCCTTGTTTTTACCCCAGCCTCGCTCAGCAGATTTATGGCCTTGTGAGTGGCGTTCTGTCCTGCTCCGTCCGAATCGTAGGCGATGATGACCTCGTCGGCGTATGTGGACATGAGCCGTGCCTGTTCGGGGGTCAGCGCCGTTCCCAGAGTGGCAACAACGTTTTCAAAGCCGCCCTGATTTACGGCGATAACGTCCATGTACCCCTCCGCAAGGATAAGCCGCCGTTCCTCCGATTTTTTTGCGAAATTCAGGGAGAACAGATTTCGGCTTTTCTTGAAAACAAGAGTGTCTGAGCTGTTAAGATACTTGGGTCCGTCACCGTCGATTATCCGTCCGCCGAAGGCAATAACGTTTCCTCTAAGGTCTATTATGGGGAACATGACCCTGTCACGGAAGCTGTCGTAAACGCCGCCCTTGCTGCTTTCTCTCGCAAGGTTCGCCGCAACCATCTCCTGCTCGGTAAAGCCTTGGGATTTCAGATGAAGAACAAGCTTGTTCCAGTCGTTGGGAGCGTATCCCAGTCCGTATTTTGTGATAGTCTTGACGGTCAGCTGACGGGAGTTGAAATAAAGCCTGCCCTTTTCGCCGAATTTTTCCTTCATCAGAACGTGGTTGAAGTATCTCGCCGCCGCACGGTTCATTTCAAGGATACGTGCCTTCTGCCGTGAGATGTCGTTGTTTTGTGCCTCTTCGGGCATGGACATTCCCGCTCTTTCGGCGAGAAATTTCACCGCTTCGATGTATTCAAGGTTTTCCGCCTTCCTTATGAAGGTTATAACGTCCCCGCCTGCGTGGCAGCCGAAGCAGTGGAAATACTGCTGTCCCACGTTTATATGGCAGGAGGGTGTCTTTTCCGAGTGGAACGGGCAGAGGCAGACGTAATCCCTGCTGCTGCGTTTGAGCTGAACATAGCTGCTCATGACTGATTCTATCGGATTGTTAAGTTTCAGCTGAGAGATAAAATCCTCCGGTAAAGGCATGGGTAAAACCGCTCCTTATATGTGCCAGCTTTTCGGAATGAAAAGCTCAGTGTATAGATTTATGGCGTAGCCGTCGCTCATGCCCGAAATATAGTCGCATACGGCACGTTCCTTTGAAAAGCGTGACATGATGTTCCTGTACTCCTCAGGCATTTTGTCGGGGTGTTTGAGAAAATACATATAAAGCTTTTCCACAAGCATTTTCGCCTTTGACTCCTCCGACTTTGCAATGGGATTGCGGTAGACATTTTCCATCATGAAGCCGTAAAGGATATCGTCCGCCTTCCTAATATCGTCGTCCATGCGGATATCGGCAACGCCGTTTTTTACGATAGAATTGATCATGGTGGAGATGCGTTCGCTTTTCGAGTGACCGAGAATGTCGGTGGCGCTCCGTGGAAGGTCGTTTTCGGTGAGCACACCTGCTCTGATGGAGTCGTCGATGTCATGATTGAGGTAAGCGATCCTGTCGGCAAGGCGGACAATATATCCCTCCTTTGTGACAGCGACCTTGTTTGTGTGGCAGGCGATACCGTTCTTTACTTCGTATGTAAGGTTAAGACCCTTTCCGTTGTTTTCGATGTAATCCACCACACGAACGCTCTGAAGATAATGCTTGAAGCCGCCGGGGCATATGTCGTTGAGCACCGTTTCTCCGCAGTGACCGAAGGGAGTGTGCCCAAGGTCGTGACCGAGAGAAATAGCCTCTGTCAGATCCTCGTTGAGCCTGAGCGCCCTCGATATAGTCCTTGCGATCTGTGAAACCTCCAGGGAGTGGGTGAGCCGTGTGCGGTAATGGTCGCCCACGGGGTCAAGAAAGACCTGAGTTTTGTGCTTTAGCCGCCTGAACGCATTGCAGTGCAGGATACGGTCACGGTCACGCTGAAACTCGGTCCGAAGCGGACATTTTTCCTCGGGACGTGCACGCCGCCCCGTATGCTTTGAGGTGCAGGCGTCCTCGCACAAGGTACCAAGCTCCTGTATCTCTATCTGCTCACGAATGGTCATATCACAAAACCTCCCTTTTGCCTCTTGCTATTATACAAATACTGTTTTTTCGTCAAAAAACCTTTTTTGATTTTTTATTTTTGTCAATGTGTATAACTAATCAGGCGAAATTCTCAAAGGATTCGTTATATTTGACTATTTTTGCGCTTCCGTTTGATATGTCGGTTATCTTGCTTTCAAGGCTGCCGAACATATCACGCTTGCAGAGCAGCTTAACGGTAACGTCCGAGCCGAAGTCGGTATCGGTTATCTTTACGCCGAATTCGGGGAGAATGTAGGAAATCTTTCCGTACAGATTGTAGTCGGAGGTTATCTCAACGGGGTAGCAGGCGCACATTATCATGCGCTCGGCAGCGTCAACTGCGAGCTTTGCGCTGTGGGAGTATGCCCTCACAAGTCCGCCTCCGCCGAGAAGTATTCCGCCGAAATATCTCGTCACAACGCAGCAGATATCCGTCAGCCCCTCCTTTCGCAGCACCTCAAGGACAGGCACACCTGCAGTTCCCTGAGGCTCTCCGTCGTCGGAGTACCGTGAAATATTGCCGTCCCTTACTATGTAGGCGTAAACGTTGTGTGTGGCTTTTCGGTGCTGAGCCTTGATGCTGTTTATGAACTCCACCGCCTCGTCGTTGGTGGAAACGGGGGAAATGTAGCCGATGAACTCGGATTTCTTTTCAATAAAACGAGCCTCGGCAAAGGCTTTAACGGTCTGAAAATCGGGAGTAGTCATATTAAGCTCCTTATATACAAAAAGCCTGCGTATTCCTACGCAGGCCAATTGGCAAAAAATTACTTGTTAAGACCAAAACGCTTGTTGAACTTGTCAATACGTCCGCCTGTGTCAACAAGCTTCTGCTTGCCTGTGTAGAACGGATGGCACTTTGAGCAAATTTCAACCTTGATATCCTTCTTAGTTGAACGAGTCTTGATCACGTTGCCGCATGCGCATGTGATAGTTGTTTCAACGTACTCGGGATGGATTCCTTCCTTCATTTAAGAGCACCTCGCTTTCGATAAAATTATGATGTACATAGCAGCCCATCACAATCTATCGGACAGTAGTGCTATGGAATAATCACTTACAGAATAATATTTTATCACTTTCTTAGGCACTTGTCAAGATTCTGATAAAATTATCTGTGAACATTCTGTAAATTTACTTTGTGCTGTTAATAAGTGAGGACATATCGTAAAGTCCTGCACCCTGTTCTGCCATGAATACGGCAGCATTTACTGCGCCTACCGCAAATACCTGCTTTGAGGAAGCGGAGTGGGAAAGGGTGATGACCTCGTCACGGCCCGCAAAAATGATGTCATGTTCGCCGACAATAGTGCCGCCTCTTATGGCATGCATACCGATCTCCGTCTTTTCCCTCTTCATGCGCTGGGAGTGACGGTCATAAACGTAGTGATATTTGTTGTCAAGGGTTTCGTTAATGGCATTTGCAAGCATGATAGCCGTTCCGCTGGGAGCGTCTATCTTCTGATTGTGGTGCTTTTCAACGATCTCTATGTCATACTGGCCGCCAAGTACCTTGGCAGCTGTCTTTGCAAGGTTTGCAAGGAGATTTATGCCAAGGGTCATATTAAAGGAGAAGAATACGGGTATCTGCTCCGCAGCCTTCTTTATCTTTGCCACCTGCTCGTCGGAATAGCCTGTTGTTGCGACAACAATGGCAGTCCCTGTCGAAAGGCAGTATTCAAGGAGGCTGTCAAGGCATACGGGATTTGAAAAGTCTATGATAACGTCAGGCTTTACGGGGAGCTTTGCAGGGGAGTCAACTACGGGGAAGCCGTCCTGTTCGGCAGTGTTAAGGTCGATGCCTGCGCATACCTTGCAGTCGTTTCTTTCGGAAATTACCGAGGAAATGAACTTGCCCATTTTTCCGTTTGCGCCGCATATTGCAATATTGACCATTTTAAACATATCCTTTCTTTTATAAAAATAGGGCGTGCGGCGAAAATATCGGCACGCCCTCTATGCTTTAAAGCTTACTTGATAAGTCCTGCCGACCTGAGAGCTTCGGCAAGGGTATCCTTCTTAGCCTGTTCCATTTCGCAAAGAGGCAGTCTGCAGGGACCTGCTGCAATGCCCATCATGTTGAGGGCTTCCTTTACGGGGATAGGGTTAACGTCGATGAAGAGGGAGTTTGCAACGCCGAGATACTTTGCTGCAAGCTTTGCAGCCTCTGTGCAGTTGTTTTCAAGGCAGAGCTTTGCTATCTCGTGAGTTTCCTTGGGCATAACGTTTGAAAGCACGGAGATAACGCCCTTTCCGCCGAGAGCCATGATAGGAACTATCTGGTCGTCGTTGCCGCTGTAAACATCGATATCGTCGCCGCACTCGGCAATAAGCTTTGCAATGAAGGATATGTTTCCGCTTGCCTCCTTAGCGGCAGCGATGTTCTTGTGCTTTGCAAGGGTCTTGTAAGTATCTATGGAGATGTTTACACCTGTTCTTGAGGGAACATTGTAAAGGATAATAGGTATGTTTACAGCGTCTGCGATAGCTGTGTAGTGAGCCACAAGACCTCTCTGGGACGCCTTGTTGTAGTAAGGGGTAACGATGAGAAGTCCGTCTGCGCCCATTTCCTCTGCGTCCTTGGAAAGCTCGATGGCATAAGCCGTATCGTTGCTGCCCGTACCTGCGATAACGGGTACACGGTGGTTGACCTTTTCAATGGTGTATCTGATGCATTCTCTGTGCTCGTCATCGGTAAGTGTGGAGGATTCGCCTGTAGTTCCGCAGATGATTATAGCGTCTGTGCCGCCTGCTATCTGCATTTCGATAAGCTCTCCGAGAGCAGCATAATTTACCGAACCGTCGTCGTGCATAGGAGTGACGATAGCAACGCCTGCGCCTGTGAAAATAGTGTTTTTCATAAGATTTCATTCCTTTCTGTGAACGGTCATAACAAGGATATGTTCAGTCAAAATAACCCTTTGCTGCAAGAAGCTCAGCCATAAGAACAGCTCCGCCCGCAGCACCTCTAAGGGTGTTGTGGGAAAGACATACGAACTTGTAATCGAAGAGCGTATCCTCTCTCAGTCTTCCTACCGAAACAGCCATGCCGTTTTCAAGCATTCTGTCAAGCTTAGCCTGAGGACGGTTATCCTCTTCAAAGTAATTGATGAACTGCTTGGGAGCGGAGGGGAGCTGCAGCTCCTGAGGAACGCCGCTGAAATTCTTCCATGCTTCAAGCATCTGCTCCTTTGTGGGCTTCTTTTCAAAGGAAACGAAAACAGCTGCCGTGTGTCCATCGGAAACGGGAACTCTCAGGCACTGTGCTGTGATAACGGGCTTGTCGGCGTTAACGATCTTATCGCCTTCGATGTGACCCCATATCTTGAGAGGCTCCTGCTCGGACTTTTCTTCCTCGCCGCCGATGTAGGGGATAACGTTGTCGATGATCTCGGGCATCGTTTCAAAGGTCTTGCCTGCGCCCGAAATTGCCTGATATGTGCAGACAAGCGCCTGCTTTACGCCGAATTCAGCCATGAGAGGGTGAAGTGCGGGAACATAGCTCTGGAGAGAGCAGTTGGACTTGACTGCGATAAAGCCTCTCTTTGTGCCCAGTCTTTCCCTCTGAGCCTTGATTATTTCGATGTGCTCGGGGTTTATCTCGGGCACTACCATAGGAACGTCGGGCGTATGACGGTGAGCGGAGTTGTTTGATACAACAGGACACTCAGCCTTTGCATAGCGCTCTTCAAGAGCCTTTATCTCGTCCTTCTTCATATCTACTGCGCAGAATACGAAATCCACCTGTGAAGCGATCTTTTCGATATCTGCGGTTGCGTCCATAACTATCATATCCTTGAACTGCTCGGGGATAGGGGACTTCATAGCCCACTTTGCTCCCACAGCGTCCTCATAACGCTTTCCTGCGCTTCTGGGAGAAGCTGCAAGTACCTTTACGTTGAACCACGGGTGGTTGGAGAGAAGCAGAGAAAAACGCTGTCCTACCATACCCGTTGCACCGATGATGCCTACATTGTACTGTTTCATTTAAAAAAACTCCTTTAAAATTTTATAAAATTTTACATAAAAATAAAAAAATCGGTTGAAAACCGATTCATCATAGTATATAATGTATTAGTGCCTGTAAAACCTGCGGGCTTTTTGCAGCAGATAGCACTCCATCATATAAAATGATGACAATCATGAACCTGTTCGGCACATGCTCAGAAACGGATATCCCCGTGATTTTCCGGATCTTCGGCGGTATTGCCTTTCATGCATCGGTCAAACGGCTTCGGGGAAGCCTTCCGAGCTGCATTACTGATCTTTACCGCAGCCTCTATCGTGTCTTTATTAAATTATGCACGTTTTGTAAGTCTTATATTATCACGTTAAAATCCTTTTGTCAATAGATATTTTATAATTTTTTGGGAATATGGCGCTCCGATTGATGAAATTTGTCTTTTTCGGTGCGTTTTACACAGGGAAAGGAAATACAAGAATGCTTAAATCGGATTTTTACTACGATCTGCCCGAGGAGCTTATCGCACAGACTCCCGTTGAGCCGAGAAATGCATCGAGAATGATGTGTATCGGCAGGGAGAGCGGCAGTATCGAACATGACTATTTCTATAATTTATGCAGTCACCTGAAAAAAGGTGATTTGCTTGTTATGAACGATTCGAGAGTGCTCCCCGCAAGGCTCTACGGAGAAAAAGAGGGCACAGGCTCATTTATCGAGTTCCTGCTTCTTGAGCAGAAGGGGGATAAGGTTTGGGAGATACTTGTCCGCCCCGGTAAAAAGGCTCACCCCGGAACGAAGTTTTCCTTCGGAAACGGCAGGCTCAAAGCGGAGATACTTGAAACGGTGGAGGGCGGAAACCGCATAGCAAGGTTTGAATGCGACGGCAACTTTTTTACCGCCCTTGAGGACGTGGGACAGATGCCCCTGCCCCCCTATATAACCCATAAGCTTGAGGACAAGGAGCGTTATCAGACGGTATATGCCCATGAGCTAGGCTCTGCGGCGGCGCCCACGGCAGGTCTGCATTTTACGACGGAAATGCTAGACGACCTCCGTGGGAGAGGGATAAAGACCGCTTACGTCACCCTTCACGTGGGACTGGGGACCTTCCGCCCCGTAAAGGAGGACGATGTTCTCAAGCACAAAATGCATTCTGAGCATTATCATCTGCCAAAGGAAACTGCGGAGCTTATAAAGCAGACCAAGGCGGAGGGCGGCAGAGTCATCGCAGTTGGAACGACCTCCTGCCGCACCCTTGAAAGCGTGGGAACATTTTTCGGCGATATGGACGAGCATGAGGGCTACACGGATATTTTTATCTACCCCGGCTACAAATTCAAGGTCATAGACGGACTTATTACGAATTTTCATCTCCCCGAAAGCACCCTTATAATGCTTGTTTCGGCGTTTATGGGATATGATAATACCATGAACGCATACAAGGTCGCAGTCGATGAAAAGTACAGATTTTTCAGCTTCGGCGATGCTATGCTGATCTTGTGATAAAAGGTATGCTTATTAGCGGTCGCCTTTTATACGTCGTTTTCCGCCGAAAAAATTGCTTGATTTTTGCGCCGAACTGTAATATAATAAGCATAGGACAGAAGATGTCTTACGGCGAATTGTGAAACTATGAGGAAAGGCGGTCGTTATCATGAGTACCAAGGAAATTGTAACAAGCATGCTCGATTCTTTGACGGAAGAACAGCTCAACGGCATTATGGTATTGATAAGAAGCTTTACCCGACCCAACAGCGAAACCGAGGCAGCTATCAATGAATGTGAAGAACTGCTGAACGACCCCGACGCACGAAGATATAAGTCGGTCGATGAACTCTTTGAGGATCTTGACGCATGAAATATGATATCGAAGTAACGTCAAGGTTCAAGAAGGAATACAAAAAAGCTTGTAAGCAGGGGCTTGATACAGAACTCCTTAGGAATATCGTTACCCTGCTTGCAAACGGGGAAAGACTTCCCAACGAAAACAAGGATCACCTGCTCAGCGGCGATTGGAGGGGCTATCGTGAATGTCATTTCCAACCCGATTGGCTGCTGATATACAAGGTGCATAACGACGTTCTTGTGCTGACTCTTGCACGCACGGGAACACACAGTGATCTGTTCAAGAAATGATCGGTATAAAGCAGGAAACCGACAGCTTGCTTTGGGTTTCTTGCTTTTTGTTTGTAATTATGAAATATAAAGGAAGAATGCCATGTTCACACTTTTAAAAACCGAAAACAAAGCCCGAAGAGGACAGTTTGAAACCGTTCACGGAACCTTTCAGACACCCTGCTTTATGAACGTCGGTACGGCTGCGGCGATAAAGGGCGGAGTATCCTCCCTTGACCTGAAAGACCTGAAATGTCAGGTGGAGCTGTGCAATACCTATCATCTCCATGTCCGCCCCTCGGATAAGGTCATAAAGGAAATGGGCGGTCTGCATAAGTTCATGAACTGGGACAGACCTATCCTTACCGACAGCGGAGGCTTTCAGGTGTTCTCCCTTGCAAAGCTCCGCCGAATCAAGGAGGAGGGAGTGTATTTCAACTCCCATGTGGACGGCAGAAAGATTTTCATGGGTCCCGAAGAATCCATGCAGATACAGTCAAACCTTGCCTCGACAATAGCTATGGCGTTTGACGAATGTGTGGAAAATCCTGCGTCCTACGAGTACAGCAAAAGCTCCTGTGAGAGGACTGTCCGCTGGCTTTACCGCTGCAAGGCGGAATTGGAAAGGCTCAATTCCCTTCACGATACAATAAACAAAAAGCAGCTGCTTTTCGGAATAAATCAGGGCTGCACCTATGAGGACCTGAGAGTATCCCACATGGAGGAGATAGCAAAGCTTGACCTTGACGGCTATGCTATCGGAGGACTTGCGGTGGGTGAGCCTACGGAGGTCATGTACCATATAATTGATACCGTAGAACCTGTTATGCCGAAAAACAAGATACGCTATCTCATGGGCGTGGGAACACCCTCGAACATCATTGAGGCGGTCGCAAGGGGAGTTGACCTTTTCGACTGCGTAATGCCCAGCCGCAATGCCCGTCATGCGACGGTATTTACATGGAGCGGCATAATGCACGTCACCAACAAATGCTACGAAACCGACCCCCTGCCCATAGACCCTCAGTGCGACTGCCCCACCTGCCGCAATTTTTCGAGAGCGTATATCCGTCACCTTTTCAAGGCGGACGAGCAGCTTGCAGGCAGACTTGCGGTCATGCATAATCTGTATTTTTACAACACCCTTACCGAAAAGATACGTGAAGCTCTCGACAAGGGCGAGTTTGAAAAATTCAGGGCAAAGTATTCCGAGCTGCTGGCAACGAGGATATGATATTCCGAAGGAGTAATTTCTATGTATAAGCTTGTAATTTTCGATCTGGACGGAACGCTGGTAGATTCCCTCGGCGACCTTGCAGACGCCACAAATGCTGCGCTGAAAAAGCACGGCTATCCTCAGCACGATACGGACAAGTACCGCTACTTCGTGGGCGACGGAGTTCCTATGCTTATTGAGAGAGCGCTCCCCGAGGACAGCCGTTCCCCCGAAATAATTGCCGCCGTAAAAGCGGATTTCGATACCGTTTACAACAGCGCATACAATGTCAAGACCCGTCCCTACGACGGTATACCCGAGCTTATTGACAGACTGCGCAGCAAAGGCGTGCTTACGGCAGTGGCTTCAAACAAACCCGATAACTTTACAAGACTTATTGTAACAGGTATGTTCGGAGATGCTTTTGACTTCGTTTCGGGAAAAAGAGAGGGCGTCCCCAAGAAGCCCGACCCTCAGATAGCACATTACATAATGGAAACCCTCGGCGTTTCTCCCGAACAGACCCTTTTTGCCGGGGACTCCTCGGTGGATATGCTCACTGCCTCAAACGCAGGGATAGATTCGGTGGGCTGCACATGGGGATTTCGCACAAGAGCGGAGCTTGAAGAAAATCATGCGGTGTATATTGCCGATAAGCCTTCCGATATAGGAGATATCGTTCTCCGATGAGGATAATTATCCGCTTTTTGCAGAAATTTGATTAGCTGTAGTTTTCTGTGGATATACTATAAAAAACAGGAAAAAATTTACGCTCTTTAGGAATGTTATAGGTTAAAGTGTTAAATAATTTCGTATAAAAAGTAAAATCAACGCAATGTTCAAAAGAATATGGCTTCGGCACTTGAAAAATGCGGAATGCAGTGGTATAATTTAATGTGTTGCCAAAAATTGTTGTAATACAGTTTAATAATGACCTTTAGGAAGGTCAAACGGCTTGTAATAAATCCGGTATGCGTTCACAAAGCGTATGCGGGAAAGGAGATAAGTAATGGAACCAATAATCAGGGAAGTTGCAATGAGAATCAGGGAGCTTCGTGAGATCTGTCACTATACTCCCGAACAGATGGCTGAAAAGACCGAGTCTACCGTTGAGGATTACCTCGCTCTCGAAAGCGGAGAAACCGATTTCGGCTTTACGGCGATCTACAAATGTGCACAGGCTTTCGGAGTTTCAATGAAGGATCTGCTTGAGGGCAGCAGCCCAAGCCTTTCCGAGTATACTGTCACAAGAAGCGGAGAGGGTCTGCCTATCAAGCGTACAGAAGGATTCAAGTATTATAACCTTGCTTCTTCGTTCAAGGATAAGGTCATCGAGCCGTTTTTGGTCGATATCCCTTATGTTGACGGCGACAACAAGGATCTTTCGCAGCATGCGGGACAGGAAATGGATATCGTCCTTGAGGGCAGACTTCAGGTAAAGATACAGGACAATATCGAAGTGCTGAACCCCGGCGACTCCATTTATTATAACAGTACCCTTCCTCATGCCCTCAAGGCTCTTGACGGAAAGCCATGCAAAATATATGCAATGGTAGTTAAGACAAGCCCCAACATGGGTGCGGAATATGCTTCAAAGACGGAGCCTATTTCAAACGGCAAAACGGTTGCCGATGATTTCATCGAAACCGAGGTGGACGAAAACGGCGTTCTTCAGAAGATATCCTTCAAGAACGAGGAAAAGTTCAACTTTGCTTTCGACTGCGTTGACAAGATCGCCGAGAAGAACCCCGACAAGCTTGCAATGATGTGGGTGGGCAATGACAAGAGCGAAAGAAGCTTCACCTTTGGCGAAATGAAAAAATATACCGCTATGACGGCAAATTACTTTGAATCCCTCGGAATCAAGAAGGGCGACAGAGTAATGCTCGTCCTTAAGCGTCATTATCAGTTCTGGTTCTCCATAATCGCTCTCCATAAGATGGGCGCTATCGTTATCCCTGCAACCAATCAGCTCGTGGAGCATGACTTTACCTACCGCTTCAAGGCTGCGGGAGTAAGCACTATCCTCTGCACTGCCGACGGAGATGTTGCAAATCAGGTCGATCTTGCCTGCAGAGAATTCCCCGAAATGAGAAAGATATGCGTTGGCGGCAAGCGTGAGGGCTGGTACGACTTCAACGAGGAAATGCCCAAGGCAAGCGATGTTTACGAGAGAAAGCCCGACACACCCTGCGGCTCCGACATCATGCTCATGCTCTTTACATCGGGCACAACAGGCTATCCGAGCATTGCTGCTCACAGCTACAAGTATGCTCTCGGTCACTATATAACCGCAAAATACTGGCATAACGTTGACCCCAACGGAATCCACTTCACCATTTCCGACACAGGCTGGGGCAAGGCTCTCTGGGGCAAGCTTTACGGACAGTGGCTCTGCGAGGCGGCAACCTTTGTTTACGACTTTGACCGCTTCCATTCGGAAGATATCCTGCCCATGTTCAAAAAGTACAATATCACAACCTTCTGCGCACCTCCTACAATGTACCGCTTCTTTATCAAGGAAGACCTGAGCAAGTACGACCTTTCTTCCATAAAGTATGCCACAACGGCAGGCGAGGCTCTTAACCCCGAAGTATATTATCAGTTCAAGAAGGCTACGGGTCTTGAGATAATGGAAGGCTTCGGTCAGACGGAAACCACACTCTGCATAGGAAATCTTGTCGGTACTACACCTAAGATCGGTTCTATGGGACGTCCTACGCCTCTTTACGAGGTCAAGGTCCTTGACCCCGACGGAAACGAGTGCAAGGACGGCGAGCCGGGCGAGATATGTATCCATACCCCGGACGGAAAGGCTCCCTGCGGACTTTTCCTCGGCTATTATCTTGACGATAACAAGACCTCCCGTGTATGGCATGACGGTTACTATCACACAGGCGATCAGGCTACCCGTGACGAGGACGGCTACCTCTGGTATGTGGGCAGAATCGACGATGTTATCAAGTCATCGGGCTACCGCATTGGTCCCTTCGAGATCGAAAGCGTTATCATGGAGCTTCCTTATGTACTTGAATGTGCTATCACAGGCATTCCCGACCCCGTAAGAGGACAGGTCGTAAAGGCTACCATCATTCTTACAAAGGGTACTGTGGGAACAGAGGAGCTTAAAAAGGAGATACAGAATTACGTCAAGACTCACACTGCTCCCTACAAGTATCCGAGAGTGGTTGAGTTCGTTGAGGAGCTGCCAAAGACAATCAGTGGAAAGATACGCCGTGTCGAGATCCGTGAGAACGACTCCAAAAAGTAATTTTTGTATGTGACAGGCGGAAATTTTTCCGACCTTATAATGAAATATTTTCTTCGGCTTATTTATCCGAAAGAGGATCTTACCTTTTTCGGATAAATAAGCCCTTTTCTTTTGCGGAATTTTGAAAAAACAGTTGAAATTATTTCGGAAATGAGTTATAATATAAGTACTATTTGCGGACGGGTCATATCCCGAAAAAAATCAAAGGAGAGTTATCATGTACGAGAATATCATTGATACTATCGGATTCGTTGAGCAGGCTGACCCTGAGGTCGGCGAAGCAATGGCAAAGGAGCTTGCAAGACAGAAAAGAAATCTGGAGCTTATCGCAAGCGAAAACATCGTTTCGCCTGCCGTAATGGCGGCTATGGGCTCTGTACTTACCAACAAGTATGCCGAGGGTTATCCCGGAAAGCGATACTACGGCGGCTGTCAGGACGTTGATATAGTTGAAACTATCGCTATCGAAAGAGCAAAGAAGCTTTTCGGCGCAAACTTTGCAAATGTTCAGCCTCATTCGGGCGCACAGGCTAATACGGCAGTATATGTTGCCCTTCTCCAGCCGGGCGATACCGTTCTCGGCATGAGCCTTGCGGACGGCGGACACCTTACCCACGGTTCTCCCGTAAATATTTCGGGAAAATACTTTAACTTTGTTTCCTACGGTCTTGATGACGAAACAGAGATGATAAACTATGATACAGTTCAGAAGCTTGCGGAAGAACACAAGCCTAAGCTTATCGTTGCAGGTGCATCTGCATATCCGAGAGCTATCGACTTTGCAAAGCTCTCCGAGATAGCAAAGTCTGTAGGCGCATATCTTATGGTAGATATGGCTCATATCGCAGGACTTGTTGCGGCAGGTATGCACCAGTCGCCCGTTCCCTATGCTGACATTGTTACAACCACAACTCACAAGACCCTCAGAGGACCCAGAGGAGGACTTATCCTTACAAACGATGAGGCTCTTGCAAAGAAGATTAATTCCGCTATTTTCCCCGGCACACAGGGCGGACCTCTTATGCATGTTATCGCAGGCAAGGCAGTATGCTTCGGCGAGGCTCTCAAGCCTGAGTTCAAGGAATATGGAAAGAAGATCGTTGAGAATGCTCAGGTCCTTGCAAAGGGACTTCTTGACAGAGGCTTCAACCTTGTTTCGGGCGGCACGGACAACCACCTTATGCTCGTTGACCTCCGTCCCTTCAATATCACAGGAAAGCTTCTTGAAAACCGTCTTGACGAGGTTTACATCACCGTCAACAAGAACGCTATCCATAACGATCCCGAAAAGCCTTTCGTTACAAGCGGCGTAAGAATCGGTACTCCCGCAGTTACAACAAGAGGACTTGGCGCTCCCGAAATGGAGAAGATCGCCGAGTACATCTACCTCTGCGCAACCGATTTCGAGAACAGCGCCGACGCTATCAGAGCAGGCGTTACCGAGATCTGCAAGAAATTCCCTCTTTACGAATAATTGAAATACTGAATATTTCAGGGCAGGAGGCGGCTTGTTTCCTGCCCTTTTTCGGCGAAGTGAAAGGGAAACGTTTTCAGATGATTTATACTAATGCGAGAATAATCAAAAGGTTGTGATATAAATGAGCGCACCCCTTGCGGACAGAATACGCCCTCAAACCCTTGACGAGGTCGTCGGTCAGAAGCATCTTCTGGGAAAGGGACAATATCTGCGCCGTATCATTGAAAGCGGAAATATCCCCAACATGATATTCTACGGTCCGTCGGGCGTGGGAAAAACGACCGTTGCAAGGATAATCGCAAACAGCACCCATAAAAAGCTCCACAAGCTAAACGGCACCTCCGCTTCCATTGCCGATATCAAGGAGGTTATCGCCGATACAGGCTCCATCGACGGCTTCGGGGGAGTGCTGCTTTATCTTGACGAGATACAGTACCTTAACAAAAAGCAGCAGCAGTCCCTCCTTGAATATATCGAAAACGGTCAGATAACTCTTATCGCCTCCACCACCGAGAACCCGTATTTTTATGTGTACAATGCTATCCTCAGCCGAAGCGCAGTTTTTGAGTTCAAGCCTGTTACGGCGGAGGACGTTATTCCTGCGGTTGAAAGAGCCTTCCGTATACTTGCCGATGAAACGGGCGTTAAGATAAAAACGGAAAAGGGTGTCTGCGAGCATATTGCAAGAGGCTGCGGAGGAGATGTGCGCAAATCGGTCAGCGTGGCGGAGCTTTGTGTGTTCGGAGCGGAGAACAACGGCACGGAAGCCATTGTTACTCTTGAAGAGGCAAAGGCTCTCACCCAGCGGAGCAATATGCATTACGACCGTGACGGAGATCAGCATTACGATATCCTTTCGGCTCTCCAGAAATCTATCAGAGGTTCGGACGAAAACGCCGCAATACATTATGCCGCAAGGCTTATCGAGGCAGGGGATATAATATCCCTTTCCCGAAGGCTTCTTGTAATTGCCGCCGAAGACGTGGGACTTGCCTATCCGCAGGCGATACCCATAGTCAAGGCGTGCGTTGACAGCGCAATGCAGCTTGGTCTGCCCGAAGCGAGGATACCTCTTGCAAATGCAGTCATACTTCTTGCGACGGCGCCCAAATCCAATTCGGCATATATGGCGATAAATGAAGCTCTCAACGATGTTCAGACTATGGAATGCGGAGATTTTCCCCGTCACCTGCAAAACAAGCACTGCGACGGAGCGGACGCTAAGGTCAGGGGGCAGCATTATCTTTATCCCCATGATTATCCGAATCATTATGTAAAGCAGCAGTATCTGCCCGACCCCATAAAGGATAAGGTATATTATCGTTTCGGAGAGAACAAGACCGAGCAGGCGGCATATGCTTACAGGAAGCATATTCTTGAAGAGGCGGATAAGGGATAATAGCAAAGTCCGAAAGGAAATTCCCTTCGGACTTTGATTTTTTGTATGAAAAATTATATAATACCCAGCTGCCGCAGAAATCTTTTCAGCCTTGCCGTGGGAAGCCCCACAACATTGAAGAAATCCCCACGGATACCCTTTACAAGCACACAGCCTTCGGATTGTATCCCGTAAGCACCTGCCTTGTCCATAGGGTCGCCCGTACCGACATATTCGGCGATATCCTCCTCGGAAAGGTCGTAAAAATCAACGGCTGTTTCCTCGGAAAAGCTTGCGCTCTTTCCGTTGAAGAATACGCATACGCCCGTAATTACCTTGTGGGTCTTGCCCGAAAGCATACGGAGCATTTCTTTTGCGTCCTCTTTATCTTTAGGCTTGCCGAGAATTTTTCCGTCAATGATAACTACAGTGTCGCAGCCGATAACGGCGGAGTCGGGGTGGGCGGAGTAAACCGCCTGCGCTTTCCTGACCGCAAGATATTCGGGAGCGTCCTCGGCGGCGATTCCGTCGGGAATGACCTCGTCAATGTCGGCAGTGATTATTTCAAAATCCTTTACGGCATATTTTAACAGTTCCTGCCGTCTTGGAGAGCCTGAGGCTAATATGACCTGCATCGTATCGTTCCTTTCAGAAGCGCATTATTCATCGGCAGAGTCCTCGGAGCCGTCGCCGAGAAATCCGATTATTGCGGATAATGCGAAAAATACAAGCCCAAGCTTTAAAAAGAACTTCAGGAAACCTTTTAAAAGCTTCATAAAAATATCATCTCTTTTCAAGTTTATTCAAACGGATTTTCTGTTTTGTAAAGCATACCCTTAGGCTGATTGAATGCAATATCGCCTACGCCCAGATATCTGAACACGCTGAAAAGCGCCTTGCCGCTGTGGCTGAATGCAACTGCGCCGTGGTGAGGATATCTCTTTTCCACAAGCACATGACGGTAGAAACGTCCCATTTCCTTAATGGCAAAAATTCCTATTCCTCCGAAGGAACGGGTTGCAACGGGGAGTATCTCGCCCTCCGCAATGTATGCCTTAAGCTCTGCGTCGGCAGTTGACTGCAAACGGAAGAAGGTTATCTTCGACGGCGCAATATCGCCCTCAAGCGTACCTCTTGTGATATCAGGCTCCTTGTCCGGTTCAAGACCTCTGTGCATGATAAGCTGATACTTCATTTCGCAGCTTGTCAGCTTGGAGGAAGCGGTGTTTCCGCAGTGGAAGCCCATGAATGTGTCGGTGTGGCTGTAATCGAATTTTCCATTTATATCGCTGTTGTAAATGTCTGCGGGAACGGTGTTGTTGATGTCGAGAAGAGTTACGATATCGTCCGATACGCACTGACCGATGTATTCGCTGACAGCGCCCCAGATATCGACCTCACAGGAAACAGGGATACCTCTTGCGGTCAGACGGCTGTTTACATAGCAGGGGACAAAGCCGAACTGAGTCTGGAACGAGGGCCAGCATTTATTTGCAAAGATAACATACTCTTTTGAACCCTTGTGGCTTTCCGCCCAGTCAAGAAGAGTAAGCTCGTACTGAGCAAGCTTAGGAAGGATACCCGACATCTTGTTGCCATCTCCAAGCTCTCTTGTCATATCCTCAATAACACCGGGGATACGGCTGTCGCCCGCATGGCTGTTGTAAGCGGCAAACAGGTCAAGCTCGGAGTTTTCTTCGATCTCCGCACCGATATCGTAAAGCCTTGCGATGGGAGCGTTGCAGGCAAGGAAATCCTGTGGACGGGGACCGAAGGATATAACTTTAAGCTTTGAAAGACCGAGGATCGCTCTTGCAACGGGAACAAAATCACCGATCATGTCAGCAACCTCTTCGGCTGTGCCAACGGGATATTCGGGTATGTATGCCTTGACCTTTCTCAGTCCGAGATTGTAGCTTGCATTGAGCATTCCGCAGAATGCGTCGCCTCTGCCGCCGATAAGGTTTTCGCCGCTCTCCTCGGCTGCTGCTGCGAACATAACCGGCAGACCGAACTGCTTTGCAAGAAGAGTTTCGGCGGTTTCGGGTCCGAAATTTCCGAGATAAACGACAAGAGCGTTTACTCCTGCGTTTTTAACCTCTTCGAGGGCGCAGAGCATATCCTTTTCGCTCTCAACGGTGGTGGGACATTCGTAAATAGAAATGCCCTTTGCGGCGCAGGCTTTGCATACCTCGGCACGTCTGCCTGCCGAAAGGGCGGCAGGGAAGCAGTCACGGCTTACCGCAACGATTCCGAGTTTTACTGTTGGCATATTCGATGTAGTCATTTTTTATATTCCTTTCGTTTAATATATTTTGTTTATTGAATCTTGTTGAGCATTTGAATATCCGAATGAATCATTCAAGTACGGGCAGATGATATACGGATACGCCTTCCTCGTCCGTCCAGTTCATCTGCTCAAAATATTCTTCAAGAGTGATCTTTTCGTCGGAGAGGAGCTTTGCGTAATATACTCCCACGAAGCGGTAATGCCACGGCTCATATATGATACCCGTGACCTCCTGCTTTCCCTTGGGATAGCGGAGGATAAAGCCGTAATCTGCCGCATGCTCGGTGAGCCATTTGAAGGCTTCGGTGTTTTCAAAGCCGTCGTCGTCCATGCTGACGTATTCGTCGCTCATGATGTCCGCTGCAATGCCTGCATTATGCTCGCTGTAGCCGGGGAGCTGAACTTCGTTGAGAGTGTCGGCATATGCCTCATCATAGGTCATGCCCTTGTTCATGCGGTCCTCAATGGAGCTGTCGAAATTTTTCTGCTGATACTCCATGCTGCGGTAGGCAGACATGACAATAAGCTCGATCCCGTCCTCCGAAGCAGCCTTTATCATCTGTTTCAGATATTCCGCCATGCGTGAATCCATGTAATATTCACGCCAGCTTTCGTAAACCTTGGAGGTTTCGATGCCGTCGCAGTATTCCGCCGAAACGGGATTTTTCTGATTGACAAGGAACATTGCCCATGTGTTGTCTGCGTCGGCAGGGTCGGGCTTAGGCTCGGCAGACTCTGTTTCCGTCACGGTTTCGGTTTCTTCCTCGGAAATATCCGTTTCCGCAGCTTCGCTGTCCGATGTGAGAGTTACTTCCGATACCGAAGCAGATGTGTCCGAAACGGCAGAAACCGCAGTATCGCCGGGGTCTGCAGAGGTAATGTCTTTTTCGTCCGAAGATGAAAGCTTTGACATAAAAAACACCGCCGTAAATAATATTGCTGTTGCTGTAAGAAAAATTGGCGTTCCGTTGGTTTTCATATATAAATTGCTGTCCTTTCATTCAGCGTTTTAAATTCCCGAAGTTATGTCGGTTTTGCGATTGACATATCGCAGTAAAAATGTTATAATCAAGGTGGAAATGAAATTTATGCAGGAAAAGGAGCGATATGCATGAGATGCCCATATTGCGGATTCGAGGATACAAAGGTCATCGACTCCCGTACCACCGAGGGAAAAAAGCGCCGCAGACGCCGCTGCACGAACTGCGACCGCCGATTTACCACCTACGAGTGCGTTGAAATGCCCGAGCTGCTGGTCAATAAAAAGGACAACACCTTCGAGCCTTTCGACAAGAGCAAGCTTATCAGAGGACTGTCTTTTGCGATAAAGAAGCGTCCCGTGCCCTCCTCTGCCATTGTGGGGATAGCCGATGAGATCGAGAGCTACTGCGCAAATCATATGCTTACACAGATATCAACGGCTGAGATCAGCGATATGGTGCTGAAAATGCTCAAGAAGATAGATGAGGTGGCATATGTCCGCTTTGCTTCCGTCAACAAGGATTTTTCCGATGTTGAGTGCTTCCTCAGCATCATCTCGGATATGAAAAAGGAAGATTCGGACAACATAGAGGAAAAAGCGTCGGAATGACCCTTATAGTATAGTCATAGTCTCGTCAAAGATATAACCGCCCTTTGAGGATTGCGGATATATCTTTGGCGGGATTTTTTATTATATGCCGAAATCCCTTGCGGCGTCAATAAGAGCGCTTTTTTCGTTGGGGAGCTTTTCGTCAATGACCATTGAAAGCAGCTTTTCAAGAGCCGTTCCGATAGATTTTCCCTCAAAACCCATTTCCGCAAGATCGTTTCCGTTTACGGCAAGGTCGTGGAGAGTGCAGCATTCGTGATTGTCTGCGATCTCGTATGCCTTGAGCTTCATGCATTCGAGAATGTTGACCCTTTCAAGGCAGAAGCTTTGCTTTGCTCTGCTGTCGCCCTTCATGACCTCGGCAAGCTTGCTGAAATACTTGTAGCCGAGGATAGAAATAAGGTGCTTTACAACACGTTTGTCGTCAACGGGGGTTATGTAGTGGTATTTGATGAGCGTTGAAACGTGGGATATGGTTTCGTTGTCAAAATGCAGCCTGCGCATTATCCTTTCGGCAGTTTCGGCGCTGCGCTTTTCGTGACCGGGAAAATGTCCTGCACCCTCTTCGTCGGTGCGGAAGCAGGAAGGCTTTTCGATATCGTGGAACAGGAGCGCCAAACGGACCTCCTTGTCCGAACGGGAGTTTTCCACAGCGTGAGCCGTGTGCTCCCATACGTCGTAGACATGATATCTGCTGCGCTGGTCGAAGTCTATGCACCTGCGTATTTCGGGGATTATCAGCGCAAAAACGTCGCTGTATTCTATCATTATATCCGCAGGAGTAACGCCTGTCACAAGAAGAGTCAGCTCGGAGGCTATCCTCTCGGCGGAAATATCGTTAAGGAGAGCCTTGCTTTCGTGTATCGCAAGGGAGGCCGACGGCTCAATGGTAAATTCAAGCTGAGAAGCAAAGCGCATTGCACGCAGCATTCTCAGAGCGTCCTCGTTAAATCGGTCGTGAGCGTTTCCGACGCACTTTATCCGTCGGTTGAACAGATCCTTCTGACCGCCGAACTTGTCGATAATGCCTGTTTTGTCCGAATATGCCATGGCGTTGATGGTAAAATCACGGCGCATAAGATCGTCGGTAAGGCTCCGTGTGAACTTTACGGACTCAGGCTTGCGATGATTAAGGTAGCTGCCGTCGATGCGGTAGGTGGTGACCTCAATGTTCTCGCCGTCGGAAACAACGGTCACTGTTCCGTGCTTAAGCCCTGTTTCAATGACCTTGAAGCCCGTCATGCATTTTATGACCTGTTCGGGCAGGGCGTTTGTGGTGATGTCGTAATCGGCAGGCTTTCTTCCAAGGAGTGAATCACGGACGCAGCCTCCGACAATATATGCTTCATAGCCGTGGACTTCAAGCCGCTCCATGACCTGCTTTACATTCTGAGGAATATTTATATCCAACTGTTTTCACATCCTTAGGAAAAAATCGTACAAAACTATTATATCACTTTATCAGAAAAATTGCAACAGTTTTACAAATATCTTTGATCATACCTTTATAGAGATTTTTGTGTATTTTTGACTAATAAGAGTGTAAATTATATGTTAAAATTTTATAATTTACAAAAAATATGATTGATTAGAGCCGAAGGCTATGATATAATAATATAATAAGTTTACGTATATTGGAAACCGACTGTTCTGCGGATATCGTTGTCGTTAGCTTCGGAACGGGCGGTTGCCGATATGATTTGAGTTTTCGGCATTTTTTGAAAAATAGGTTCGCCGAAGCTGCAAACCTGAAAGGCGGTCGACCACTTGGAAAACAATTTTAAAAAGCTTCTTGCTTATCATGAGGATCCCCATGCCCTGCATGTGGGCACAGAGCCTGCACGCTGCTATTATATCCCCTTCGACGAAAAGGATAAGCTTACCCCTGCGGACAACAGCGTGACCGTCCGCAGAAAGTCATCGAGGTATTCGTCACTTAACGGCGAATGGAGATTTGCATATTATGACAGCATTTCGGACGCCGAGGAGGATTTTATATCCGCACTTGCAGCTTCAAAAAGGAAGATCACCGTCCCTTCCTGCTGGAATATGTGCGGTTACGGTCAGAATATGTACCTTAACACAAGGTATCCCATAATGTACGATCCCCCCTATGTTCCCGACGATAACCCTGTGGGTATATATCAGAGAGAGGTCATTATAAAGAAAAAGGAAGGTCAGAGATATCTGCTTAACTTCGAGGGTGCGGACAGCTGCCTTTACCTTTTTGTAAACCGTGAGTTTGCGGGCTACAGTCAGGTTTCCCATATGACAAGCGAGTTTGATATTACAGACCTTGCGGTAAACGGAAGCAATATTATCACCGTAGTCGTGCTCAAATACTGCGACGGAACTTACCTTGAATGTCAGGACAAGCTGAGAATGTCAGGCATTTTCCGTGATGTTTATCTACTTACCCGTCCTGCGGAGAGGATAAGGGACTATACTCTTTCCGCAGAGCTGAACGATGACCTTTCCGAGGCGAAGCTGAAGCTCAGCGCCGAATCGGACGTCCCTGTTTCCTTTGAAGTATATGCAGGCAGCAGACTTATAGCCGAAAGCGGCGGAAAAAAATCCGTAAAGCTTGAAAATCCCGTTTTGTGGAACGCAGAAAATCCTTTCCTTTACACCGTGCTTATCAGCGCAGGGGAGGAGAGGATGATCGAACGTATCGGCGTGCGCAAGGTTTCGGCAGAGAACGGCATTTTCAAAATAAACGGCGTGGCGGTAAAGCTCAGAGGTGTTAACCGCCATGACAGCGACCCCGTTACAGGCTATGCTATTTCACGAAATCAGATGATACGTGACCTTACCCTGATGAAGCGGCATAATATCAATGCCATAAGGTGCTCTCATTATCCCAACGCTCCCGAATTTCTGCGTCTATGCGACGAATTCGGCTTCTATGTTATCGACGAAGCCGACCTTGAGTGCCATGGCAGCGCAGACGCAAATTACGATACCGACGGCTATGACTACACAGGCATAGCTCAGCTTGTGAACGATCCGCAGTTTGAGGAGGCTATCCTTGACAGAGTGATGAGAATGGCTGTACGTGACAGAAACCGTTCCTGCGTGGTCATGTGGTCGCTTGGAAACGAGAGCGGATATTCCAAGGCTATGGAAAAGGCTGCCAAGGCGCTGAAAAAGTATGACAAGACACGTCTTGTTCACTATGAGAGCCTTTACCGCTTCAAGGGCGGCAAGAAGGCGAGCGACGATGTGCTTGATGTTATCTCAAAAATGTACCCCTCCGCTCAGAGCATAAAGACCGATGTTATTGACGTGCAGGAAAAGCTGCCCAAGGAAGAACGCCGTCCCTTTGTCCTCTGCGAGTACAGCCATGCCATGGGCAACGGCCCCGGCGACCTTGAGGATTACTGGCAGCTTATCTATTCAAATGACCTTCTGGCAGGCGGCTGTATCTGGGAATGGTGCGACCATTCGGTTGAGATGACCGACAAGAAGGGTGAGAAATATTATACCTACGGCGGCGACTTCGGAGAGCCGCTCCATGACGGAAATTTCTGTGTTGACGGACTTGTTTACCCCGACAGGACTCCTCATACGGGTCTGCTTGAAGCAAAGAACGTTTACCGCCCCGTAAGAGCCGTTCTTACAAATGCCGAAGCCTTTGAATTTACTTTTTACAATATGCTTGCCTTCACAAATGCATGGGAGGCTCTTCTCTGCTCATATACCGTTGAAAAGAACGGCACAGAGGTCATGTCGGGACCTGTCTTCCTTGACGGACTCAAAGCGGGCGGAAAGATAACCATGACCTTTCCAATGCTGAGAAATATCGAGTGCGGCGATTCGGACAAGCTGTTCATCATCTTTGATTTCAAGCTGAAAAACTCCAACGCATGGGCTGACAAGGGGTACTCCGCAGGAATGCAGCAGATATGCCTGAGAGAGGGCAGCTGTGCCGAAAAGCCCGTTGTTCCCGACAGCAGCATCGCTCTTGAGGAAACAAAGGAAAAATATGTTATCCGCAGCGGAAAATTCCTTTACACAGTTGACAGAAAGACCGCCATGCTTGAAAGGATCACGGCTGACAGCTTTGATTTCCTGACTTCACCCGAAAGCTACAATATTTTCAGAGCGCCCACCGATAACGACAATCCCGTCAAAGGCTCATGGTACCGCTTCCATTATAACGACCCTGTTTCCAAGGTGTACGGAATATCTGCGGAAAAGAGCGGCGGAACGGTGAAGGTCACGGCACATATCGGTCTTGGCTGGTACGGTCAGTACAAGCTCATAGATATCCGCCGTGAGATGATATTCTCGGGGGACGGCAATATAAAGATACGCTCCGAGGCTGAAATGACAGATCAGAAGCGTCCCTATCTGCCGAGATTCGGTCTGCGCTTCTTCCTTTCGGACAAGCTGAGCGAGATGAAATACTACGGCTACGGTCCGGGTGAAAGCTATATCGACAAGCGTCAGGCTTCATATAAGTCTGTTTTCGAGCAGACCGTTGCGGAGCAGTACGAGCCTTATATCAGACCACAGGAGCACGGCTCTCATTACGGCTGTGATTATGTGGAACTGAGCGGAGCAGGTCACAGCATTACAATATCCTCCGACCGTTGCTTCTCCGCAAACGCTTCTCTTTACACTCAGGAGGCGCTTGAGAAGACATCTCACCGTCATCAGCTGAAAAAATGCGGCAGTACGGTGCTCTGCGCAGATCATCTCCATTCGGGAGTAGGCTCTGCAAGCTGCGGTCCCGAGCTTGATGAAAAATACCGTGCAGTATTTGATAAAACCGTTATGACCTTTGATATCTCAGTCAGATAATACTGCCGAAAGGAAGTGCTTGTTATGCAGCTTATAAAGCTTCCGCCCCTGAGCGAGTTCGGGGTGAATTCCTATATCATCGTTTCCGATAAGGGAAACGGCGTACTTATCGATGCCCCTTACGGCGGCTCGTATATACTGAACGTACTGAAAGAAAAGGATATCAGCCTGAAAAAGCTGCTGCTTACTCACGGTCACTGCGACCACATCGCCTCCGCCGCCGAAATAATCAAGGCGACGGGAGCGGAGGTGTATATCCATCAGGCGGATTCTTCAAAGCTTACAAACGGCAGAACAAATCTGACGGAGTATTTTCATCTGCCACCTATTGACCCTGTTTTCGACCCTGTGATAATACATGACGGGGACATCATAACTCAGGACGAGCTGTCCTTTGAGGTGCTCCATACTCCCGGGCATACAAGCGGTTCGGTCTGCTATCTTCTTGGTGAAGATATGTTCTGCGGCGACACCCTTTTCAGAGGAAGCATGGGGCGTGTGGATATGATAGACGGAAATTACGCCGTGATGAAGCGTTCCCTTGCAATGCTTGCGGAGTATACGGGAAAATTTTCCGATTACAATGTTTACAGCGGACACGGAATGTCCTCGACCCTGAGCTTTGAAAAGGCAAGCAATCCTTACCTTAAAGGCGCTTTTGACGATAACGGGGATATTTGAACCATTGTTCCAAATGATTTTTGCATGATTGGAAAACAAGAATGAAAATTTTTTACGAAAACAATTCCTTTAAATATGAAACCGAAGCGGTCATGAAGCTGTTCCTTCCCCTTGAAGGCTTTGAGTTCTTTTTTGACGAAAAGCCGACGGACGAAGAAGGGGACATATGCCTTGTCAGTGTTTCCGAAGTAATGCTGAGGGTATATGTTTCGCTGAAGGGGGAGAAATGTGAAAAAAGCTCTCCTCTGCCGAAGAGCAGCGATGAATATGAGCTGGGACTTTGCAGGCTGCTTTATACGGCTATGTCCGAGCTTACGGGGATATCTCCCGAATGGGGCTGCCTTACGGGTATACGTCCCGTAAAAAAGGTGAATATGCTTATAAATGACGGCTGCTCCCGTGATGATGTGTACGAAAAGCTCCACGAAAAATATTTTGTGAGCAGGCGAAAGTCAGACCTTGCCTACCTTACGGCTGTCACTCAGAAGAGCGCACTTGATACCCTTAAAGGAAACAGCTATTCGCTTTATATAGGCATACCCTTCTGCCCAACAAGGTGCTCCTACTGCTCCTTTGTGTCCCATTCTATACAGTCGGCAAACGCAGCAAAGCTTGTTCCGCAGTATGTGGATGTGCTCTGCCGTGAGATCGAGGAGCTGGGGGAGATCGTTAAGGACAAGCCTTACTTTGCGGATACGGTCTATATCGGCGGCGGCACTCCAACCTCGCTTTCCGCCGCTCAGATAGACAAAATAATGAAAACCGTTGAAAAAAACATTGACATTTCTCATATTCGTGAATATAATGTAGAAGCAGGCAGGGCGGATACTATCACGGAAGATAAGCTTATTGCAATAAGAGATAACGGCGCCACAAGAATATCAATAAACCCTCAGACCATGTGCGGCAGCGTCCTGGAAGCTATCGGGCGAAGGCATACTCCCGAACAGGTGGTAAAATGCTATGAGCTTGCCCGAAGGCTGGGCTTTGACAACATCAACATGGACACCATTGCAGGATTGCCTACGGACACCTTTGAGGGTTTTAAGCATACCATAGATACGCTCATTGACCTTGACCCCGAAAATATCACCGTCCACACCCTGACCGTCAAGCGTTCGTCAAGCCTGTTTGCGTCTGCGGAGGAGCTGAAAAAGCATTACAACACCGACAGGGCGATAAGCGAAATGGTGAACTATTCCTTTGACGCACTGACGGCTCACGGCTATGCCCCCTATTACCTTTACAGGCAGAAAAACACCGTAGGCAATCTGGAAAATGTGGGTTATGCCAAGAAGGGGAAAGAGGGACTGTACAATATCTATATCATGGAGGAAGCGCAGACTATTCTCGGCTGCGGCGCCTCCGCATCCACTAAGCTTGTAAACGGCAGCACGGGAAAAATATCACGCTGCTTTAATTACAAGTATCCATACGAGTACATATCACGGTATGATAAAATGACGGCATACAAAAGTGATGTGGAAAAATTTTTATCCGAAGGCTGCTGACGGCTTTGCCAAGGCAGGGCATGATACGGAAAGGAATGGTTTTATCTATGAATTACGGTTTTGACGATCTTATCAGCGATTCCAAAAACGTTATCGACAAGCTGAGCGAAAAGGCAAACTCGGCAGTCAATGTTTCAAAGGCGTATGTTGAAAAGGCACAGCTGAGAGTCAAGCTCAAGGAAAAATATTACGACCTCGGCAAGCTTTGCTACAGTATGCATGAAACAGGCTGCGACGAAACGGGCAACATGAAAAAGATGCTCAAGGAGATAAAAATGCTGGAAGCGCAGCTGGAATATGCCGAGGAAACTGCGGGCAAGCCGAAGGTATGCGTATTCTGCGGCAAAAAGAATGCTGCCGACAATGCGTTCTGCTCACAGTGCGGCGAAAAGCTCTGAAATCAAGAGAAAACATAACGGCAGATCTGATGGGGCGGTTATGCGAGGGTGTGTTGACACTATCCGAACATTTCGGATAGTGTCAACACACCCTGATTACCGCCTTTCTTTATAAAAAAACGGGATGTGTTTAAAACGAAAAAGAATGATATTATTACCCTTGAAATAACCGATATGACCGCCGAGGGAAACGGAGTGGGTCATGTTTCTTCGGGAGAGGACAAGGGCATGGCAGTTTTTGTTGCGGGCAGCGCAGTGGGAGATGTTATATCCTGCAAGATAGTCAAGGTGCAGAAAAGCTTCTGCTACGGGATAATAAACTTTATCATCACCCCCTCGGAGGACAGGCTTGACAGAGGCTGCGGTGTGCAGAAGACCTGCGGCGGCTGTATTTTCCGCCATATAAAATATTCCGCCGAGGAAAGGCTGAAAGAAAATATCGTGAAAAACGCCTTTATCCGTATCGGCGGATTTTCCGAAACAGATGCCGAGTTTCTCCCAATTGCAGGCTGCGCCGAAACCGAGCGCTACCGAAACAAGGCACAGTATCCCGTTGCGGTGTCCTCCGACGGCAAAGCAGTCTGCGGCTTTTATGCGCCGAGAAGCCATCGTGTCATTCCCTGCGACGACTGCCTGCTCCAGCCCGAAATTTTCGGCATTATCCTTAAAAGGATAATAAAATATGTGAACAAGGAAAAAATATCCGTTTACAGCGAGGAAAAGGGGACGGGTCTGCTCCGCCATATCTATATCAGAAGAGGATATCACAGCGGAGAAATAATGGTCTGCTTTGTTGCGTCAAAAGAGGCGGTTTCGGTTTTTGCACCCCTTGCCGAAAAGCTTGCGGAAGGGTTTCCCGATATAAAGTCGGTCATTCTGAACGTGAACGACAAAAACACAAACGTTATCATGGGAAAAAAATGCGTGACACTTTGGGGCAGCGATACCATAACCGACATTATGTGTTCAAATAAAATATCCATTTCGCCTCTGTCCTTTTATCAGGTCAATACCGCTCAGGCGGAGCGGCTTTACTCCATAGCCGCCGAATTTACCGCACTGACGGGCAGCGAGGACGTGCTCGATCTCTATTGCGGAGCAGGAACTATAGGTCTTTTTCTGGCAGGGAAGGCAGGTCATGTCACGGGTGCGGAGATAATCCCCGAAGCCGTGGAAAACGCAAAGAAAAATGCCGCCGCAAACGGGATTAAAAACGCCGATTTCATCTGCGCCGACGCAGGACAGGCGGCAAAGCTCCTTTCCGACAGCGGACGAAAGCCCGACGTTATCATCACCGATCCGCCGAGAAAGGGCTGCGACGCTCTGACTCTGGAGAGCATCGTAAAAATGTCGCCCGAAAGGGTGGTTATGGTATCCTGCAATCCTGCCACCGCCGCCCGTGACTGTCGCATTCTTGCGGATAGGGGATATGCGCTCAGGAAGGTTCGGGCTGTGGATATGTTTGCGGGAACGGGGCACGTTGAAACGGTATGCTTATTGTCCAAACTCAAAAGTGACCAGCATATCGAGGTCGAGCTGAAAACGGACGAGCTTGATCTGACCTCTGCGGAGAGCAAGGCTACCTATGATGAGATCAAGGCTTATGTTAAGGAGCATACGGGTTTGACGGTATCTTCTCTATACATTGCACAGGTTAAGCAGAAGTGCGGTATTATTGAGAGGGAGAATTATAACAAGGCTAAGACTAAGGACTCCAGACAGCCGAAGTGTACTAAGGAGAAGGAAGAGGCTATTGTTGAGGCTTTGAGGTATTTTAAGATGGTTAAGTAATGGTTCACCCGGCTGCGAGAGCTTTTCTTGCAACCGGGTGTAGATCTTGTATATCTGCTTTTGGGGATTCATTCAACAGATTAATTGACACTCAATGGGGATCACCACCTCACATCCCCGTATACATTTTATACTAACACTGTTTCCTTTTCCAAAAAGCATTCCTGCTCAACCGTGACCTTTGAATTGATAATTGCTGAAATTACTTCATAGAAAACCGAATAATCAGGATCTTCAGTCAGCTTTTGAAGCGTCATTATGTATTTATCATCTCTTTTCAGACCCTTTTCTTTATAGCGTTCAAAGGAATCAATATCCATATTTAGCGGTTCAAGTAAAGGAACAATATTCTTTTTCAGACGCATAAACATTCTGAATCCGCCATAATCAATGTCGCTCCATAAATATGCGGGAATATCTTTGCCATCACAAAGCTTGCGAAAGAATTCGCCATGCTTGGGACTGTAAAAACCTCCGTGATACACTACAAGCTCACGGTCTGTTTGTCTGTTAAGACAATACTCGGTATAATTCGTCTTATTCTCGATAAATATGATCCTTTCCGTGTCAAAAATGTCTATACTGCATATATCCGAAACGCTTTCATCCAATACACAAGCGCCTTTCTTAATAGGAGAAAAATCAACCGTTCCGCCGACAAAATTTATCCGAACATTTCCGCAAAACTCAAAAATTTCGGACATCATTATTATCCCGACCTGTGCAAGAACTTCACGATCGCTTATCTCATCAATATCCTTTAGATCAGGTTCATTGTTCTTTATGACTGTTATAACGAATGACTTCATTTCCCTTTCAAAAAACTTTGAATCACTATAGATATTGATGCTGAACGCTCTCATTGAAATTGAACTTCCGTGCAGATCATTTATTCCCACGAGTGCAGACAGAAAATTATCCAGAAATGGCTGTTTCTTGCCCCATACTCCTGTGAGCTTGTTGTTTTCCCGCATATATTCTCGGCTTGACAAAAGATAGGCTCTTAACCAATCCAAGTCTATCCGTCCCATCGTTTTGTCAATAAGTTCAATCGCTCTGTTGACCTTTGCTGCTCTGTTTTCACGCTCAAGATACTCATATACCGTATCGACATTTTCAAGATTGAGCCATACACTTTTTATCAGATAATCTTTTCTTGTCCAGTCAAGCTCAATAAAGCCTCTGCTTTTCAGACGCAGCATATCTTCTCTGAATCCCCGATATTCACTGCTTTCAATATCGGGGATCTTTATATCACTTTTGTCGAATACGATCCTTACTCTGTGGTTTGAACCCGGAGTTCTATCCTCAAATTTGTCAAGCAGCCTATTCAGAATAATCGATTCATTATCCATTGATCTCACTCATTTCTTTAGTCCATTCAACAACGGTCGATCTGTAAACATCTCCGACAGCTTCCTTGTAAACAAGCTGTGTCTTATCGGCTATGGGTGCAATATCGGACGCTTTTTCGGGAGGTGAACAGATTATAGCCTGCAAACCAAATTTTCGCAGAAGCTTTACACTCTCGATAATTCTTTCACCGTCCATTTTGTTGAACGCTTCATCAAAAATAACAAGGCGCACTGTGTTTCCCGTTTCTTTTGGGTCGTTTGTTCTGTACAAACGCGCGAAAGATGCCAGAACTGCGATATAAAAACGGTGTCTGAGTTTCTCCTCCCGACTTTGTGTTTATAGACTTTGAAAGCTTTTCTCTTCTGCCGCTGCTATCGGTAGTAATAAGGTCAAATGTCAGATATGTCTGATATTTGCTGAACATTTTAACGCTTTGCACCGACTTTTCGGAATTGCTGTCAAAGCTGATGATCTGCTCAAACAAATTGTCGATAACAGTCTTGTATTTCTCGGTAAAATTGTAGCTGAATAATCCTTCTGTGCCGTCATCGAGCAGGCTTGACATCAGCATATTGTAATACTCCAGAAATGCAGGATTCGGCTCAACAGAAAACCTATATTTATCGTTGCCGAACTGTGCCATTTTCAGAGCATCATTCAAATCGTCGATCTTCATTTCAGCACTTTGAATATTGGCTCTGAGCTTATAGATAAAGTCGCTCTTGAACTGCTCCATAGCATCGTTTTTAGCTTTTTCGATTTTTTCACGATAATTAGGCAGCTCATAATCTCTGATCTTCCGATAAGCCTCATCATACTCGTCGTTATTGTTCACGTCGGAAACTCTGAATGAAGCCTGTTCCGACATATTATATTCGTTTCTTTTTTCAACAAGCTCTTTTTCTCCTGCCGATATAAGAGATGCCGTACCCTTGACAGGAGAGATAAACTTATCGGCAACAGCACTAGGACTTCCGCACTCGGCAAGCTCGGATTTGTATCTCGGAATACCCTCGTTATTTCGGTATTCTTCGGAATACTCCATATCGATCTTGCTTTTTATCTCAGAAATTCTCTGTTCCGTTTCAGGTATAATCCTTGAAAAAGTATCATCTCTTTCATGCTTATAGTCGGAAATAAATTGGATAGTATCCTCTTTTTCCTTGACCGCAAAATCAATTTCTGCCTTTTTTGCGGAAATTTTTTTGTCCATTTCTTCGAGCCATAAAAAGTTGATTTTGTCTAACGTCTGCTGTATTTCAAGCAGTTTTTCCTTGCATTCGCTTCTGTTTTCATAATTTTTGAACGCAGAAACTACCGCCAAAGAAATATAGTTTTCGGCTAAAAACCATTCTCCCGATACAACGGGCACAACAACGGAATTTATCTCTGATTTTTTCTCTATATCTGCATTGATCTCTTCCAACTTCTGCTTGCATCCGGTGAGCTGAATTTCAATAGAATTTCTTCCGATGTAAGGGATCTCATACGCTCTTGGATTAAGCGGGCTAACGGCAAAATTCTTATAACGCATACAGTCCTTTGTGACCGATGATATGAAATCACGGATCTTGTCATCACTGTCACAGCGGATAACCCTTCCGAGCAGAAAATCAATATACGCCTGCACATATTTATCCTTGCTTTTTACTATTTCCGCAAGACTGTTTGATAACGCTTTTGGATTTTCTTCATATACCTTTTGCAGATCAACAATGGCATATTCGAAAATTTTCTCTTCATTACGAACCTTCTTGTAAATCCGGTAAGCGTCCATAAAATATTCGGGAGGAACGATAATGTTCATACGCTGCGTATTCAGATAACCTTCGACAGCATTATGCCATTCTTCGTCCATGATCTCGATCTTATCGGCAAGAAAATCGACAGAAATATCCGAACCATACTTTTTCTTCAATTCATCACGGATAACCTGCTTCAGCTTTTCAGCCTTCTGCGGATATGACATTATTCCTTTTTTAAGCTGTTCTATCTGTCTTTCAAGCTCTTTCTTCTTTTCACTAAGATTTTTTAAATCGATGGCGAGATCACTTGCGATCGTATCAATACTGTTCTTTGCATTAAGATATGCTTCCCTTATTTTTGAAAAATACTCGGGAGATAAAAGCTCAAAGTCCTCTTCCGAAACTTCTCCGTTCTTTGAAGATACGATATGACAGTTTTTATTTCTTCAATAGTATTTTCATCTTCAAGCTTTTCAATGCAGTTTGAGAATTTACCGCACCAACGTATAGATTCCGTCTTAATGTTTGTAACAAAATCCGAGATGCTTCTATTGTGTTCTACAATGGCTTGCGTATAATGTTTCTCTTCTGCTTCAAGCACATCAATTTTATTTTCGATCCGGTATTTTGCTTTCTCATTTATAAGCTGTGTATATTCGCTGTCAAGCCGGATTTTAAGCTTTTGAAGTTCTGATTTCTTCTGCTCAAATTCTTCAATATCATCATTGTATTTCTTAAGATCGGCTTGTGCCTGTTCAAGCTCAAGGCAATGACTGTTATATGTGCCGTAATCTATAAGAAACTGCTGAATTTTGCGGCGTGAACGAAGCTTTTCTATTTCTGAATAACGTCTGCATATCTCTTCAAGCTTGCTGAGTTTACCTTCAAACCGTTTGGCCATAGCTTCCTGCTGCTTGTAATAGAGAATATTCTCCTGCATTGATACAATGTCAATGTCATCTTCAATATCGCATACATTTTCGGTGATAAACTTTTCAATATCATTTATCGGTTCAAAAGAAATCGCTTTTTTAAGCATTGAAATGAAATTCTCATCGTGGATATTGAGCTTTTCAAGAACTATTCTCCGATAGCCTTCGGAAGTGTCCTTTGTTTCGTATTTATTCGGATATTTTTCCTTGAAAAACTGTGTCATTCTGCGGCTGTCCATTGTTTTGTCGTTTTCAATGAATCTGTTTACGGGGATATCACTTTTCAGCCAGAAAAAACGCTTGTTTATATCGCTTCCATCCGCAAATGTATCAAATACAGCGCCAAGACAGAAATATGACGACTTGAAATCATCATAAAATTCCGCAACGATATATGTGCTGAAATCTTTGCCTTCACGAAGGCTTTTGTTTCCGTTTTCAATATCTTCACCCATTGAACCGATAAGATAGCTTTTCAGCGTTCGTTCCGATTTTTTGCTTGCGGCACGATTAAAAGCAACGCTTCTTGTTTCGCCCATAAGCACGACTTGGAGCGCATCAATTATAGTTGATTTTCCTGCCGAGTTCTTACCCGTAAGAAAGTTTATATTGCCAAATTCAATAATGGTATTCTGAAAATAGTGCCAGTTAATCAACAGTAATCTGGTCAGTTTCTTCATTTTTATCTTCCTCCGCTTTCAGCACATCACATATTGTCTTGCATTTCTCATTAGGTACTGCAACAAGTATAGACGGCAGAACAACAAGTCTGCACTCGATATCATCAAAACTTTCGTCAAGATGCCGTATGATGTTATGGTTTTCAAGTATTCTGAACGATTCTTTTATCTCCTTTTGTGGGGGTTTTTTCGGATATATTGAAAATTCATTTACTATCTTACCAAACAACTCTCCGACAGTCACACAGACATCATTTGTATTGCTCGCCTGAACACGCATATTTTCATATATTATCCTCATTGTGATAAGCATTACCGTTGAAAGTTTGTTCAGAGCAAGCTTATTGTAACCCTCAACGTTTCTAACATATATGATGCCGTACTGTGCGTCCTTGTATATCTTCCAGCCGCTTAGACTGAGATAATCGGAGAACAATTCAAACTCATTTTCAATAAATCTGTATTCTCTTGAAACAAGCTTATCAGTTCCGTCACGAAGTATGTATGTTGCTGACATAAGCTTGTTGCATATCCTTGAAAAATCATCTTTTTCTCTTTGCGTCATCTGTTCAAATCTATCTAAGCTCATTTAGCACCTCTCCTTCTGTATGTCATAAACGGTATCTCGTATTTTCCCGAAACTACTTCTTCATCCGCAAATTCTATCGTATATTTTGAATCTCGGTCATTCGCCTGAACAACGGATAGCAGCGTCATAATATAGTCATCATCGTTTTCAATAACAATATCACAGCTTGTTATCTCTTTTTTATCACCGAACAGCTTGTCCACATAATCATTGACGTTCTTTTTGCTGTATTTGTTATTAAGGACCTGCATCGCCATTGCTTTTGCTTTTACTTCAAAATCAATCGGTTCTTCCGTCATGATAAGCTCAGAATTTCGTGTTCTTTTTACCGCTTTCTTTTTCTCATACAAGCTTTCATCGCTTATAAATGACTGCTCATATAACTCAAAAGAATCATTAATTAGCAGAAAAGCCTTATCTGTCTTTTCATCATCGGAAAGATATTTTAGAAGAGAGATCAGATTGCCCTTAACGCTCTGATCGGAATTGATGAGATAATCAATTTTCTGTGTTGTCGCACGAGTGTATCGACGGTTCTTTTCATCTATAACGCTGATAAACTTTTTATCAAGATTATCGTAAGTATCAATGATATAATGTATCTTGCGGAGAATATCGTTTCTTATTTTACCTTCGTCATTGTCATTTTGCTTCGACAACCGGTACTGCACCATACCGTCTATTACATCATCTTCCACTATCCATTTTTTCAGTATATTCTGCATTGGGATCTTATATTTTGGAACAGAGTCCTTTATCTTTAATGGTCGAAGTATCCTCGAAACCACTTCTTCTTGATATATTTCGTAGTGAGAGCGAAGAACATTGTTTACGTTAAGCGTATTTATAAGCTGCTGATTATAATATGTGATGCTGTGATAAACCGATTTAAGGCTCTCGACAAGGTGCTCAGTCCGTTCAGCTCCGTCATTAAGCGCAGTTATCATTTCAAATGGGTCACGGGTCTCATCAGCAAGCTTCAGCGATGAATAAGTTGAATAAACATACGCAAAATTCTCCGATTCGGAAACATTTGCAATATCATATAAAAGCTGTATGATCTTATAGCTGAACCCGGGCACAGTTATATACTCTCGAAAATCATTTTCTGTTTCAATCAATATCCAACCTGTACTTTTAAGTTTTCGCACTAAAAAATGTGCTTTGCCTGATATTGATTGTTCACTTTCAAGCAACTCCTCTTCGGTGAAATCGGCGGAAATGATATCATCATCGAGTTTGGCATTTATCATTGAAATAAGTTCATCCTTGGATATTTTCAAATGCTGTTTGAACGCATCAAGCAAAACAAAAAGCGTTTTTACATAAAGATTTTTGTTTTTTGAGGCAAGCACAGAAAATAGATTCTCGGGTATAACATCATACAGATTCAATTCATCAACACCCTTTCGATCACAGATATTGCCAACTAACTTTGCTTTTTCTAATTATATCCTATTTTATTACAAAAATCAACAATTTTCGTGTAAACTTATTAGGCAAGTAGGTCAATGTCCGGATTTTCGGACATTGACCTACTTGTCTTTTTGTTCAAATAATGAATTTTGCCACAATTTCTTCCAGCTGCTCGGCAATACTTTGAAAATCTCCGCTTAGATCAAGACTTTTCACTACAATAGTATTACCATTCATATCAAATATAGCCCCATCATTCGGTATCACATCGTCATCTGTTTTCGCATAAAGAAGCATACCGGAAACTTTTCCGTTAAAATGCACCGCTTCATTTTTGACGTATGTAAATATCTGATACAGATTATGCGAATGAAAACTGTCTTTATCATAGTTTGTCTGCGTGGTGTGAGAATAGAATTTTGCATCAATTATCAAACGATTTCCATTACCTGTCAGCATAATTTCAGACTGCATTTTCGGCAGCAGCTTCATTTCATCCTGCGTTGCCCATTTGATCTCCGATGAAGCAGGTTTCAAGTTTAGATAGTGCTTTACATAGTAATTCAGGATAAATTTTTCGTACAGCTTGTTAAGGTTCTTTTCGGAAAGATCCATAAGTTTCAGATCGCCATTTTCCGTAGAATGGAGCATATTTTCACAAATTATTCTGCAAACACTCATCAGAAGGCGGTAATCGGCATTATTTCTGCTGTACACAAGCGAATCCCAACGGACGCAAAACAGATCTGTCTGCGAAATGCTGCTGAAATACCGGACAAGTCGTCGGAGCTCTTCTTTCTGCTCTTCCTTGGTATCAGAACGTATCAGAAGCAACATCACTGATTTCAGCACACGATTCATCAGCGTGTTTTCCGTAAATTCATCATAAGTACATATCAGCTTGTTCCTCCATATACCGCCGCTGTTAATCGTTTCCGAAATATCAATTTTCCCTCGCACAAGGGATAGTCCTTCCCTATGTTCCTCATAGTTTTGGAACAGTCCCTTTTTGAGCTGATAGGACACTCCTCTGATAATTATCTCTGCCATAAGCTGATGAATATTTTCAAACTCTTCGGGATCAACGGAAACCGTGTCCTGCTCCTGCAGATCCTTGTAGGCATAGCAAAGCATTATAGTAAATGTTGCCGATGGGAATGTGATTTTTATACAGCTGCATTATCATCACCTATGAGCGTATTGAGTTTTTCCCGTTCCTCATTAAGCCTTGATTCATTATCAAACCAATATTCTTCTATAGTTGGAATTATCTCAAAGCGGACAATGTTCTTTATTGTTTCATCACTGATTTTTTCAGGCTCTTCAAAACAGAAATAGCTGTGTCCGACCTCAAAACCTGCTCCGAGAGATTTATCATCGTGGATAACCTTATTCAATTTTTGTACTGCTTCAACAGCTTTATGGAACAGTTCACAACTAACCGTTTCTGCGTAAGCCTTAAAGCCATTGCTATCAAAAGCAGGTTGCATTGAATAAAATGCAAAACGTCTGCGGAGTGCATAGTCAAGCATTGCAAGGCTGCGGTCTGCAGTATTCATCATTCCAATAATATATAAATTCTTTGGAACAAAAAACGGCTTTTTACTGTAAACAAGCTCGATAGAATTCTTCTCTCCTCGTTTGTCTGCCTCGATAAGCATAAGAAGTTCGCCAAAAATTTTGCTCATATTTCCTCGGTTTATCTCATCAATGATGAAGAAATAATAATTTTCGGGATCAATTTTAGCATCATGGCAGAATTCATAAAATGCACCCTTGCGAAGCTCAAATCCGCCGCTTTCCAAAGGTCGGTAACCCTCGATAAAGTCCTCATATGAATAGCTCTGGTGGAACTGAACACATTTAACTCTGCTGTCATCCATTACTCCCAGTATGGAATATGCAAGACGTTTTGCGGCAAATGTTTTTCCGACACCCGGTGCTCCTTGAAGGATTATGTTTTTCTTATTCTTCAAAAGCTCAGTAAGTTTATTATACTCTCTTTCTTCAATATAGACCTCTTCAAGGAACTTTTTGCGGTCATAGACATCAAATTGTGGAGTCTGAACAGGAATGATTATATCCTGTTCGGGATCAAATCCAATCAGTCCCCATATACCTTTGCCGACACCTTCAACAGAGTAAAACAGGTTTTCATTTCCTTCTTTATATGATTGAGTTTCATTGCAATGTTTTTGAATTTCAGCAGAAACATTTCTTTTCCAAGCCTTATTTGTGTTAATATATGGCAGTTTATCTCGATCTTCGATTTGATCCGTAATTTCGCTTAATGATGCAATCCCCCCAAGTTCCTTTAATGATGCTATGATCTCACTTAAATAGGTGACTTGGCTATTTTCATCATCATTAGTGAAATACTTGTCATACCAAAATGGATTTGATAAGAAATCGCTATATATTTGAGGTTTATTATCAAAAGTAAAATCAAGCAGAGCATTGGCAAAAGAATCATTATCCGAACGCTCCACCTTCCATATGGTATTTCTCATAGTGTAGAAATACCATTTCTTTGATGGGGATAGCTTTACCCAGTCAACATCAAGTGTTCGTCCGTCATTATGATTATGAGTGACTGTACCGATAGCTTTTATCTCCATTACAGATGCAGTACCGCCATTTATATGGAAGGGAAGATTTGATTTTTGAGTATATGCGGCTTTTATGGCAATTCTGTCACCGACATTTATGCTGTTTACTATATTAGTGTACTTATTTGTATATCCATTTACCCAAATGCCCTCATCAATATACTCGTCAATTTTATCTACACATGATACGAATGCACCTACATACCAGCACAAATCAACTTTTTTGTTTAGTAATATCTGTTCTTTTTTATTGTTCATATAAAAATACAAAATATCCTG
>JBJERW010000044.1:0-11127 GCA_051882475.1 Huintestinicola sp.
CAGTTCCTTACCTTCCTTGCTGCTATCATCAAGGCTGTTGATGAAAATGCCGACCTGCTCAGACTTTCCGTTGCTTCCGCAGGAAATGACCATCGTCTTGGCGCAAACGAAGCTCCTCCGGCTATCATGTCAATTTTCGTAGGCTCCGAGCTTCAGCAGATCCTTGACGCTCTCGAAACAGGAGAGATGATCAAGACCAACGCAAACGAAGAATTCGTTATCGGCGTTGAGGCTCTGCCCAACTTCCCCAAGGATACAACAGACCGTAACAGAACTTCTCCCTTTGCTTTCACAGGCAACAAGTTCGAGTTCAGAAGCCTTGGTTCTTCCGAAACTATCGCCTGCACAAACTGCATTCTCAATACTATCGTTGCAAACTCCCTCAAGGAATTTGCAGACAGACTTGAAAAGGCTGATGATTTCTCTGCAGAGCTTAACAAGCTCCTTGTTGAAACTGTCAAGAAGCACAAGAGGATCATCTTCAACGGCAACGGCTATGATGCAAGTTGGGTAGAAGAGGCTGCAAGAAGAGGACTTCCCAACTATGTTTCTACAGTTGACGCAGTTCCTCATTACACAGATGATAAGAATGTCAAGATGTTTGAAATGTTCAAGATCTACACAAAGACAGAGCTTGAATCCAGAACAGAGATCATTCTTGAAAACTATTCAAAGATCCTCAACATCGAAGCACTCACAATGCTTGATATGGCTAAGAAGCAGATCCTTCCTACAGCTATCGAATACGGCAAGCTCCTTTCCGATACTGTAAACTCCAAGAAGGCAGCAGGTGTTTCCGCTGACCTTGAGAAGAAGATGGCTGACAAGATCTCCGGTATAACTGTAAGCATTTCCGATGCTATCGACGAGCTTGATGCAAAGCTTATCGGTGCAGCAGATGCAGGTGATGTAACAGCGACTGCAAAGTACTACAGAAATGTTGTATTCACATCAATGCAGTCCCTGAGAGCCGTTGCAGACGAGCTTGAAACCATCACTCCCGAAAAGATGTGGCCGTTCCCAACATACGGCGATCTCCTCTTTAGGGTATAATAATTGCATAAGATTTGCAGCTGACTGTTTGCAGTCTGCCTGAAAGGGCGGCTGCAGGCAGTTGTAAAAAAATGATCACTTCTCTTTTTCGAGATGTATGATAAGCCTGTATTGTCATGCATTTACTCACTTTACATGGCGGATGAATTGTCCCTGAATTCATCCGCCAATCTCCCTAAATATTGCTGAAATCCCACAGGACGGTTTTCATAATCGTTCTGTGGGATTTGTTTTTACGATGTAGTTATACTAAAAACACTAATACTGTAGAAAAAACGGCATGAACGGAAAGGCTTATGCCTGTCGTATCATGCCGTCTTTTGTTTTGTGGTTTAATACTAAGGAAACGCTGAATAATGCGAAGCAATCGTTTCGCCGTTTTGAGGAACGCTAGATAATCCGTCACTGAGAGGGTGACAAAAAACGGCTGAAACGATTTATTCAGCGTTTTCCTAATCCCTCATTAAAGTGTAGACAAAAAATCTGCGCAAAACCCATAAACGCAAGCTTTTGCGCAGTTTTTTTGTCCATTTTATAATCGGGAATCATTAAATTTGAAGATCAATATCCAAGATAGCTTGCAACACCCGCTGCACCAAGGAGTCCGCCGAAAATGAGACAGAGGATCAGTGCAAGTGCATATACACAGAAGTATGATCTTGCAAAATTGCGCTTGTTGATGTTATCGTTGCTGAATGAAAAAACTATCAGCAGGATAAGACCGACAACAGGAATGGAGAAAAGAATAGTATAGCCGAAGTATGCCCATGGGCTGAGCGGCTTATACTGCATAGGAAGCATGCTCTCATCAAAATCCATTATTATTTACCCCTTTTGTTTATATTTGGCTTTTTATTTGCCAACTAATTATATAATGAAAATGTCGGAATGTCAAGTAAAATATGTTTTTTTGTCAACACTCTACATTTGTTTCGGGATTCATATCCCTTTTTTTATCCATTCGTCCCAAATCTCGGGACAATACCCGACTGTGGCAAGCTTTCCGCTGCGGACGATCGGAGTTTTGTAAAGCTTCGGACATTCCGCAAGCTTGTCAGGTTTGGCGGAGTCGAGGAGATATTTTATCTCGTAGTAGCCCTTGGAGCTTTCGTCAATGACCTTGTCGATGCCGCCCAGCGCCTTAACAACGCTGTCAAGCTCGCCCTTGCTCAGTCCCTTTTGGAGAATATCAACGGACTGAAACTTAATGCACCGTTCCTTGAAAAAGCGCTCCGCCTTTTTTGTGTCAAAGCATTTTGATTTTCCGAATATCTGAATGTTCATGGTCATATCCTTTCCGAAAGGGCCAGGCTTATTTCAGCGATTCCCATTCCTTTTCCTTAAATCCCACAAGAATCTTGCCGCCGTCAACGGCAATAGGGCGCTTTACAAGCATTCCATCGGTGGCAAGCAGGTCAAGCTGCTCCTCCTCGGACATATCCGCAAGCTTTTCTTTCAGATTCATTGATTTGTAGAGAACGCCGCTTGTGTTGAAGAATTTTTTCAGCGGCAGACCGCTTTCTTTGTACCATTTTTCAAGCTCGCTCCGTGAGGGATTATTCTCCTTTATGTCACGCAGCTCAAAGGGGATATTGTTGTCCTCAAGCCATTTCCGTGCCTTTTGGCAGGTGGTGCATTTCGGGTAGCAGATAAATATCATTTTGAACATTCCTTTCGGTATTTTTCGTCTTGTATATCATTCTTTTTCAAAAACTGCGGTTACCGTAAGCCCCTCAGTGGGAAGAAATTCGGCTGTGGTTTCTGTAGCGGAGATACCCTCCCAGCCTGCGAATTTGTATCCTTCCGAGGGGACTGCCGTTACAGTTACGGGGATATCGGTCATGTACTTGCCCGTGAAGCTGCCCGACGGCAGGGAAGTAGTGTTGAGGATAATGCTGCCGTTTTCGGCGGTCAGGGTTATTTCGGCGGTGTTGCCCGAGAGGCTGAAATTCTTGGTCAGGATATCATAAATATGCTCGTGGCGTCCCGTGAAATAATCCTTCATCTGACCGACCCATTGCCAGAAGAAGCTTTCAGAACCCTGAACCACCCATTCCGGACCGTTGCAGTCGAAGTTTTCCTTGATATACGGGTCATATTTTTGGGCAAGGGCTTCGATAGTTTCAATAGTGTCATTCGGCTCAAAATCATAGTTTGTCATGTCCAGAACGGCGTTTATGAACTTGTTCTTAAAGTCCTTGTTTTTCAGCAGGCGTGAAAAGAACCTGCACTGCTCGGTTTCGGTGTCGCCGAGGATAAGCTTGAGGTTGTTTTCGGCGGAGGAATCATCATAGCGGTAAAGCCCTGCGGAAAATTCCGTGTCATATACCATGTACCGCCATTTTCCGTCGCAGTAAGGCTCGTCGGATATCTCCCTTGTACGCCATGCCTCCCAGTTGTTGCCCTGAAAAATGCCGTCCTCGTTGCCTATGTAAACGTTGAAGGCGCAGTATTGTGCGTAATTGTCGATGTCAAGCATGGAGCAGAGCTTTTCATAGTTTGCCGCAGAGGACATATCGTTTTTCAGCACAAAGTCTGTCATCTGCCTGTAAAGCTCAATATCCTCTTCCTCGCCCTCTTCTATCCTGCCGCATTTGACCATTACAACATTGTTTTCGTCAATGCCGTAGTTGTATTCGATGTACTCGGCGGTGTAGTCCTCACGGATATTGTAAAGCCCCCTGTATTCGCCGTTTATAAATACCACTGCGGGGCGTGAAGCCTGAGTGTCAGGACTGCGGGATGCGATGCGTGACTGATTAAGGGTATCTCTGATTTTAGTGTAATCGCAGTCGTTTCCGCCGTTTCTCAGCAGGAAGGACTTGTACTTGTCAAGAAGCTCGTCTGTGTTCCCGTTTTTCGTTGTTCCCGGAATGAGCTGAGCGTCAATGTGACCGCTGCCGTAATCCTTTCTTGCCGTCAGACGGAAGCTTTTCTGCACGTTCGTCCTTGAAGCAGCACCCATAATTTTAATCCCAAGCGCCTGAGAAAGGGACACCGTGCCGTCAGGCTCGATTATCTGCACGTAAGCCTCACGCTCCCATTCTCTGCCCTTCTGAGAATAATTTCCGGGAGCTTCCCAAGTTTCAACGTCCTCATGTTCGCCCGAAAGCCAATCGTCATATGCCTTTCCGAGGACGTAAATGCCTGTTTCGTAATCGTACAGATTGTCCTTGTCGGTGATTATGGACACGGCGGCGATATCGCCGTAATCAAGTCCCACAAAATAGGTAGCCGTGGAAATATCGGTTACGGTCCCGTCCTCGTCAACAGCCACCGCACGAATGACAGTTCCCTTGTTTACGGGCTTTTTGGGGTGATATTCGTTTGGGTCGGGTGAAACGCCCTTTTCCGCCGTAATAACATTCGGCTCGGAGGAGCGGTTTGAGATCGTTATCTCTCCCGTGTACTCGGTCGATGTGCTGTCGGGGGCGCTGCCGTCGGTGGTGTAGTATATCTTTGCGGTGCTTGTTCCGCAGGAGATGGCAAGGGTGATGTCACTGTCGTAGAAGCCGCTTTCCATGCTGAAAACGGGAGCGGTCAGTTCTCCGTCCTCGATAACGGCTTCCGTTTCAGATTCAGCTTCGGTTTCGGTCAACTGCTCCTCGGCAGAGTCCGCTGCGGAAAACTCGGTCTGAGTGGTTTCGGGCTTGCCTTCCGCACAGCCGCATACCATTGCAGAGGCAATTATCGCAGCAGCGATTATAAAAGCTTTTTTATTTTTCATATTCTCTCCTGTCCTTCTGATATTTTTTTACAAAATCAATATTGCCTTAATCATACATTATACCACCAAATCCGTTCAAAATCAACATAAAAGTGCACGGTATGATATGTTAATATAAAATTTAAATATCGGACATGAAATGTATGCTTATTTTTCTGCCGAATGGTTTAAAATTTAATGTATATTATAAATGCAGCGACGGAAACGAAGCCCGACATAACCGTTTTTCAGAGAGCCTTCGGCAGGTGGGAGAAGGCAGCGGCGTCACGGTGATACATTCCCGAGCAGATCTCCCGAAAAAAACGGTAGGGAGATACGGCTGAAACCCGTTACAGTTTCACGGAGGTCATGTGATATGTTCACTGACGAACCGAGGTGGTACAGCGGTAATTATCGCCCTCGATATTCGCTTTTGCGGATATCGGGGGCTTTTTCGGTGATATCTATTGAAAGGCGGTGGTATCCGTGAGATCAGCCTGTGATCTCATCTCATATCCGCTGAGATCATTCAGATGAGTAGGAAATTTTTTGAAATTTGAAAAAGGAGAATGAAAATGACTTTATACGAAGAGCTTACAAGAAGAGGACTTATCGCTCAGGTCACCGACGAAAAGGAGATCAGCGAGATGATAAACAACGGCAAGGCTACATTCTACATCGGCTTTGACCCCACAGCCGACAGCCTGCACGTAGGTCACTTTATGGCGCTCTGCCTTATGAAAAGGCTCCAGATGGCAGGAAACAAGCCAATCGTCCTTATCGGCGGCGGAACGGCAATGATCGGCGACCCTTCGGGCAAGACCGATATGAGAAAAATGATGACCCCCGAAACCATTCAGCATAACGTTGACTGCTTCAAAAAGCAGATGAGCCGCTTTATCGACTTTTCCGACGATAAGGCTATCCTTGTGAACAACGGCGACTGGCTGCTGAATCTTAATTACATCGACGTTCTCAGGGACGTTGGAGCTTGCTTCTCCGTAAACAAGATGCTCACCTTCGAGTGCTACAAGCAGAGAATGGAAAGAGGACTTACCTTCCTTGAGTTCAACTACATGATAATGCAGAGCTACGATTTCTATATGCTCTTCCAAAAATACGGCTGCAATATGCAGTTCGGCGGCGACGATCAGTGGGCAAATATGCTCGGCGGCACAGAGCTTATCAGAAAGAAGCTGGGCAAGGACGCTCATGCAATGACCATCACCCTGCTCCTTAATTCCGAGGGCAAGAAGATGGGCAAGACAGAAAAGGGCGCAGTTTGGCTTGACGCCGAAAAGACTTCCCCCTACGAGTTCTTCCAGTACTGGAGAAACGTTGCCGACGCAGACGTTATCAAGTGCATGAAGCTGCTGACCTTTATCCCTATCGAGGAGATCGAGGAAATGGAGCGCACCATGACAGGCGCTGAGCTTAACAAGGCAAAGGAAATGCTTGCTTACCACCTCACCGAAATGATACACGGCAAGGAAGAGGCTGACAAGTGCCTTGAGGCTGCAAAGAACCTTTTCAGCGGCGCAGGAAATGCAGCTGATATGCCCACAACCGAAATTCCCGCAGCAGAGCTTGAGAACGGCATAGGCATACTTGACCTCCTTGTAAAAACAAAGCTTGCGCCATCCAGAAGTGAGGCAAGAAGACTTGTTCAGCAGGGCGGCGTATCCGTTGACGATGCAAAGGTATCCGACCCCAATGCGGTGATCGAAATTGCCGAAAGCGTTATCATCAAAAAGGGAAAGAAGATATTCCACAAGGCTGTAAGAGCATAATTTTCAAATAAAGATCATCGGGACCCGAAGGACTTCAAATGCCTTTCGGGTCCTTTTTCAGCATAGTTATTGACAATATGAGCTGAGAGGTTTATAATATAAACTGTATAATAGTATATTTCAAACATGCATATACAAAAAACCAATTAAACTGTAGACAAAAAATCTTCACATAATCCATAAGGCTAAGATTATGCTCGATTTTTTGTACAGTTTTTAGTATTACATACTTTGTGCCGAAATGTTGGCAAAATAGGACGTGGATAAATGGTATTTGTGATATTTTTGATAATCTGGCTTGTTTCGCCCGTTGCGCTGCTTGTGGTATGCCTGTGTCAGCGGTCGCAGATAAACAAGCTGAAGCGTGAAAATATTATGCTCAGGGGAATGCCGCAGCAGAGAGGCGATAATGCTCCGCCACGAACCGCTGATACGGGAGATTACAGCAGCCTGTATTCGGGAGTAAGCAAGGCTGCCCCCGAACCCTCTGCGGCAGTGCCCGAAAGCACAGAAAATATCGTTCAGCCGACAGCGGAAAAGGAACCCGTCCCCGAAATGATATCGGAAAATGCCGTAAGCGAAGCTGCGATCCCTTCACGCCCGTCCGAAGAAAACAAGGGCATAAATACCATAAATACCGTCCTTATTCTGGGCGCACTGTTTATATCCCTTGCAGGCTTTGTCTTTGCGGCTGCCGCATGGGGCATGATGAACGCATTTTTCAAATCGGCGGCTCTCATATCATTTTCGGCTGTCTTTTTCCTGCTTTTTGCACTTTCGGACAAAAAGCTCGGACTTGAAAGAACGGGCAGAACATTTTTTATCCTCGGAAGTATATTTCTCCCTGCGTCGGTTTTTGTGGCAGGACTGCTTAAAGTTTTCGGCGAATTTTTCTCCTTTGACGGAGAGGGCAGCCGTCTTGTGGCAGCGGTAATGTTCCTTATGCCCACGGTTCCGTTTTTTGCAGGGGCGGTAAAGTATAAAAGCAAAGCCATGGCAAGGATAGCTTTCTGCGCACTGTCGGCTTTTGCGGCAGCTTTCCTCGGATTTGTTTTCAGAAATTCGGGCAGCGGATTTTCCCTTGCGGCATCTGTATTTGCGCTTGCGGCTGTGCTTGCTTCGCCTTACCTGAAAAAAATCGTAAAAAACACTGTCATTTCCTCGGAAATATCATGGTTTTCCCTTGTTAACACCGTCGTGCTGGGAGTTACTGCCCTTTTCCTTTCGGATACGGGCTTCATGGCTCTTGCGTCAATGGTCATATTCGGAGTGTGTTTTTTGTCAAAGACCTTTCTGGACAAGAGCAGTGCGGCAGGAGTTCTGCCCTTCACCGTTTTTCTCACCGCAGGAGCGGTCAGGGGATTTTCTCCCGATGACCTGAGCGGAGCGGTGGGCATCGGCGCAGGTATATGCCTTGTTCAGGCGGTGCTGTCGGCGGCAGGCTTTCTGCCCGATTCCGCACGGAAGCTGTTCAAATGGATATCATGCGTCTTTTCCGCATGCTGCCTTATCGTTGGATTTATCTTCGGAGCGTCGGAATATAGCAGCGGTCTGCCCGAAAGCAGTGAGATGCTTACAATTGCACTTTCCGCCACGGTGATCTATGCCCAGACTGTTATCCTTACCCTTCGTGAAAAGGACTTCCGCAGTGTGTTTTCTGCCCTCAGCCTGTGCAGCTTTATGTGGGCGGCGGTGCAGTGGACCATGTTCGGCGGTCCTTCTTCGGAATATGTTCTGCCCTTGGCGTGCGCCGTTACCTTTGCTTATTATCTGATCATCAGATTTTCTCCGCTGAAAATAAGACTTTTTTCAGAAAGCTGTGATATAATATACCTGATCTGCGGAACAGTTCTTTCAATGATGCAGATCGCTTTCGGCGGATTTTATGAAGCCCCCCTGCTTATGCTTTTGTCATCGGGAGCTGCTGCGGTCATGCTTTCCTGCTCCCAAAAGGGAAAATATTCCGCAGCGGGAAAGATCGGTGCGGCTCTTACGGCTCTCCTTCTGTGCATACCGATTTCTTCGTGCCTTGAAAAATGGGAGGGAATGAGCTTTCCCGAGGAGGATCTTGCTGCGGTATGCCTGTGGGGTATTATAGTATGTGCGGCAGCGGCTGTGTTTGCCGTGGTAAAAAGGCTTCGGCATCTTGAAGTGCCACTTCGTGCTGCGGTGGTTGTAACGGCGGTTACAAATATCATAGTGTCCCTTGATTACAGTGACTTTACAACTCCCTATTTTGCCGTGCTGACCCTTTACTGCGTCATTTGGACAGCAAAGAATATTATACTTAAAACCAAGACAGCTCCTGCATTTTATTCCCTTATGACTTCGGTGCTTCTGCTGCTTTACAGCGTAGGAACGGAGCTTTCCGAGGGACTTTACGCTTTGGTTTTCCCTGCATGGGGTATCCTTATTCTTACTGCGGCAGTTCTTATTGCGGACTTTTTCGGGTTTTCAAAGAGCCTGTTTGCCGAATATTCGGAGAGATTCCTATGCGCCGCAGCGCCCCTATGCTCAGCCCTCATGTTCTGGGGAGTGCTGTTTGAAGACTCGCTTTTTTATGACGGCGATATTACGGTAATGCGTGTGCTGGGAGTAATGGGCGTTCTTTTGTGCTGTGCAGGTGCATATGCCTGTGCGGTACGGAAATTTGATCCGTTCATGTATCTGCCCCTGCTCATGCTCTATGCTGCGGCAGACGAGATGTTCGGCGATGAAAACTGCATATATGCGGCGGTTGTTCTTGCAGTTTATGCTCTTGCAGGAAGGCTTATTTTCCGAAATAAGCTTTTTGAAACGGGAAATATCAGATATACCGACTGCTTTTCACTGTCGGCATTCATCGGCGCAGCTATACTTTTGGGCGGCTCCGCTTGGGAAACCTTCGGGGGCTGGTGCTCTGTTGCATTGCTTATACTGAATCTTGTGAGAAAGGACAATTCTCCACGCCTTAATAAGGGTCTGCTGACCGCTTCGGCTGTGGCTGTAATGCCTTTATGGTGGAGCATTCCATTCGGAACGGACCCTTTGGGCAAGCTTCCGAGATATATGCACCCCGAATTCAACATGATACCCGTTCTGTTATCATGCATACTCCTCAGGGTAATATACCGCAAAAATCCCGAAAAGATCAATACGGTCTGCTATGTGACCGCCATATGCTGCTCGGTCATTCTGCTTATCTCGGCGCTTGGTTCGGAATATGCCTTTGACGCAGTATTCCTGGGAGTGCTCTTCGGAGTATTCCTTGCAGCTTCCTTCTTTATCCGCAGGAAAAGGTGGTTTTTTCTCGGCGCAGGAGGACTTGCAGCCGAGGGCGTTCTGAAGACCCTCACCTTCTGGTCAAGTGCGGCATGGTGGATATATCTGCTCATCACGGGCGCAATTCTGATAATTGTGGGAATACGCAGTGAGATCAGAAAACAGAAGAATTCTTCGGAGAAAAAGTACAGCGGATTTTTGTCCGACTGGAAATGGTGATTTGGCAAAAATAAAGGACTGAACTAAACATGGATATAGGAATTGACTTGGGAACAGCCAATATTATGATAAGCATGGGCAGCAGGGGAGTTGTGCTCTATGAGCCTTCCGTTGTTGCATTCAACAAAAAGACAAACGATATCGCCGCAGTGGGTGCGGAGGCTTACCGCATGATAGGCAAGGCTCCCGATTATATTGCAGTCATACGTCCCCTTTGCGACGGAGTCATCTCCGATTACGACATGACCGAAAGCATGCTGGTGGAGTTTATACGCCGTGTTACGGGACGTCAGATGCTTATGCCGAGGATAGTTATGTGCGTGCCCTCTCTTGTGACGGACGTTGAGAGCAGAGCGGTGGTAGAGGCGGCAAGACGTGCAGGGGCGCAGAAGGTATTTCTTATCGAAGAGCCTGTTGCGGCGCTTCTCGGAGCAGGAGTGGATATTTCCCGTGCGAACGGTCACATGGTTGTGGATATCGGCGGAGGAACCACGGATATCGCCGTTATCTCCATGAACGGTATCGTTGCAAAAAATTCGGTGAAGCTTGCGGGAAACAAGCTTGACGGCGCTATTATCAAGTATGTCCAAAGCAGATATCGTGTGCTTATCGGCGAGAAAACCGCAGAAAACGCAAAGATATCCCTTACAAACGTGTTCGACCCCGACGGAAGCCTTGAAATGGACGTAAAGGGGCGGCATCTTGTAACGGGTCTGCCTGCAAAGATCAAGCTTACCGATCTGGATATCTACAAGGCGGTCATCGACCTTGTTACGGAGCTTATCGACACCGTTAAGGGAGTGCTTGAAAAAACGCCCCCCGAGCTTTCGGGCGATATCCATACAAACGGAATAATCCTCACGGGAGGCGGAGCGCTTATCGGCGGTCTTGACAAGCTTATTTCCGAGGAAACCCATATCCCCGTTAAAATTGCGGACGATCCCCTGAGATGCGTAGCCAAGGGGACAAGCATAGCTTTTAATATGCTTGACAGTCTGCTGGACGGTTTTGAAAGGATATCTTTGTATAAATACAGCGAATAGTTAGGAAAACGCTGAATAAATCGTTTCAGCCGTTTTTCGTCACCCTCTCAGTGAC
>JBJERW010000045.1:0-10648 GCA_051882475.1 Huintestinicola sp.
ATACTTTTTAACCCCTAATCCGCAAGCGGATTAGGGGTTATTCGACAGACTGAGGACAGCCGATACCGACTGTCCTTTTTTCATTATATTACTGCACTGCTCGGGAAAAATCATCCCTTTGTCATATTCCGTCTGAAAACAAGTATAGACAGAATTACCGAAGCGGCGGTGTAGACCGCAAGTATTATCAGTCCCGAAGAGTTATCCCCCAGTGTTCCGTGAAGCGCTCCTCTCGCCGTTTCCACCGAGTGGAGAAAGGGAAGAACGGTGCATACCTTTTCAAAGCCGCCGCCCATGGCTCTCACGTCCATCCATACCCCACCGAGTATGGCAGCCGCCGAAATAATTATGGAGCAAAGCCCCGGGGCAGCCTTGTCGCTGAAAAGCGTACCGAAGATAAGTCCGAAGCCGATGAACATAACTGCGGAAGGCATCAGCACCCCAATGGAAGCCAACACATTTAACGGGTCAATGGATATATTTTCATTAGCCGCAATTATTAATGAGCAGACGAAGGTTATAATGCACTGAGCCGCCGCAAGAATTATCAGGGGAATATAATATCCCGCAATAAAATCAACGGAGGTCATGGGAGTGGAATAAAGCCTTGTAAGAAATGCCGATGTGCGGTCCTTGGAAACAAGCAGAGCCGCAAAAAGCATTATAAATGTAAGTCCGAAGACTGCGATCCCTGCAGAAAGATTGTCGATACGGAAAACCGTCATATTTGCCTGAGGCGGAATACTTTTGTTGATAACAGTCATGATAAGAAGCATTATTACGGGAAAACCGAGGCAGAATACATAGCTCAGAGGATCTCTGATAAGCTCCTTTATATTTCTTTTTGAAAAAATCAGCGTTCTCATTTTTGTGATATTTCCTTTCCTGATTCTTTATGCCTGAGCAGCGATCTCGATGAATGCGTCCTCAAAGCTGTCCTTACCTGCCTGCTTTTTCAGCTCGTCAACCGTTCCCATGGCTTTCAGTGAACCGTCAACCATTATTGCTATCCTGTCGCAGAGCGCTTCCGCCTCTTCAAGGTAGTGGGTCGTAAGAATGATAGTCATTTTCGATTTAAGTCCGCTGATAACGCCCCAAAGCTCACGCCTTGCAATAACGTCCAGACCGAGAGTAGGCTCGTCAAGGAAAAGCACCTTCGGAGAGGTTATGAGCGCCATGCCAATGCTCAGCTTTCTCTGCCAGCCACCCGAAAGAGTTTTCGCCTTTGAGCGTTCAAATTTTTCAAGGGAAAAATCATTGATTATCTTGTCAGCGGCGGACTTTGCATCGGAAATGCCGTATATCCCTGCCATAAATTCAAGATTTTCACGAACGGTAAGATTCGGCGCAACGGCGGTTTCCTGCGTGGAAACGCTGATTACAGACTTTACAGCCTCCTTCTGTGAAACTATGCTGTTTCCCATGACAACAGCCTCGCCCGAATCGGGCTTTGTAAGGCAGGAGAGCATGCGTATGGTCGTTGTTTTTCCCGCTCCGTTCACACCAAGCAGTCCGAACAGCTCACCCTCTCCGATACTGAGATCAAGGCCGTCAACGGCTACCTTGCTGCCGAAGGTTTTTGTCAGTTTCTTTATTTCGATTGCAGTGTTCATGGTCATTTATCCTCCGATTCCTCCGAGAAAGAGTCAATGCTTATTTTCATCTGTTTTATCCATTCGGCGTCGTCCATTTCGGAAAAGGGCTCACTGTCGATATCGGCGTCGGGATTATTGACCGAAGCGGCTACCGATTTCATCATATTCATGAAGAAGCTCACCTTGCAGAGCGCAAGTCCGCCCTGTTCCTCATCTCCGAGCACAAGGAGCAGATCTTTTTCGGAAATGTCAAACACCTCAAGCGCCTTTTTCGGCAGCTTTATCATGCCGTTCTTTTTCACCGACACCGCTCCGAAAATATGCTTTCCCTTCGGACGGATATCCGCCTTTCCCGAGTTGGTGATAGTGCCGAGAAGGCTGTCCACCGTGATATCATACAGCTCCGCAAGCGCCTGACAGTTGTAAATATCGGGGAGAGATTCGCCGTTCTCCCATTTGGCGACCGCCTGACGGGATACGTTGAGCCTTTCGGCAACCTGCTCCTGCGAAAGACCTTTTGCCTTGCGGAGCTTTTTTAAATTTGCATTGAACATGATTTTTTCCTTTCAGAGATTTTATTCTTTAATTGAATTATAATATATTTCTTGGGTGATTACAACCAATTCCTGTTAACACAAAATGCAACCGTCAGTTGCATTTTGGAAGAATAACCATATGTTTTTGCAAATGCATAGCAACTGCATACAAATATAAAGGAGAAAATTTGTTATATATTACTTAAATAAGCGGCATTTTTTTCGTTCTATTGACATATTGGAAAAAATAAGATAAAATAAATTTAGGTATTGCATAATTCGGATAAGTTCTCCCGACAATATTTCAGACGGGATTCTTATCATCTTTATTTAAAAAGAATGCTCACGGCAGGACATTAAAAAAACTAATGTTTTAAGTAAAAAATATTATTGCAAGAAATAAATAATAAATCAGATATCTTCCGATTTTGTCAGATTATTGTTTGAAACGCACAACAAAGAGCTGCAAAAGGTATGTGTTATTGTGTATTCATACAAAGTGAAAATTTCTGTGCAACAAAACGTGCGGAAATCATCACTATATAAATGACAGGGCTCAGAAAGAGTACAAAAAAAGACAAATCGGTATGATGTCATTATCTGACTGCTTGCTGCAAAAGCAGTTGCGAGGTGATTCATTACAATGAGCGTTGATTTTACCGCCGCTGTCAGACGGGCACAGGCGGGAGATGCAGATGCGTTTGCCGAACTTTATTCCCTTGTTTACAAGGACATGTACCGAATAGCTCTTCTGAACCTGAACAATGAGCATGATGCTTCAGATGTGGTTAGCGACACAGTGCTGGAGGCTTATTCATCCATTACCAAGCTCAGAGATGTCAAAGCGTTTAAAGCCTGGATAATAAAGATCCTTACCGTAAAGATAAAAAACAAACGGAAGGAATATAAAAAGATAAACAATTACCGGGAAGAGCTTGACGTTCTCGACAGTGAAGAACAAGAGAAAAACGAGGAGATAAACTTTAACGGCCTTGAAGTAATGGATGGATTCAAGCAGCTAAGCGACGAGGAGCGTCTGGTTCTGTCACTCAGCGTAGTTTCGGGCTACAAAAGCGAAGAGATCGCCGAAATGTTCGGTACGAACGCAAATACCGTACGTTCAAAGGTGGCACGTGCAAAGGCAAGGCTGAAACAGCTGATGACTTAGAAAAAACTAAGAAAGGAGGAAGGAAGCATGAGCTTTGACAAAGAACTGAGAAGCATGATCGACGACATCGAAGTCCCCGAAGAGCTTTCCCCCGCAAACATTGCGGCAATGCTCAAAAAGACGGCGCCGAGGCAGACAGAAGAGATAAATATGTCAGCCGAGGAAAAGAGAGAAAATATCACCGTAAGAAAAACAAGCTCCAATCGTTCGGTACTTATGCGTACTCTTGCCGCAGCGGCAGCGTGCGTTGCACTTGCAGCAGGCTTCTGGGCGTTCACCGATGAACAGTCCACCGAGCCTATAGAAATAGAAAGCGAGAAAGAGTACGAAGCAGTACAGGTACAGACCTATGACGAGCTTTACAACATATATACAGGAATATATCTTAAAAATTCGGGCGAAACCGCAGGAAACGGCGACGGAGTAGAGATAGAAACCGATGAAACTGCAATCACCGGAACGTCTGCACCGACTGTTACCGAGCCTGCCGAAACGGAAGCGCCTCCGATAGTATCGGCGGACGACAGATTATCTGACGGCGATGACCGCAGAGAACCCGCTATCGCAGATATCCCCTCGGATTTCTCCGAAGCTGATATCGTAAAAAGCGATGAAAACTACATCTACTACATTTCGGGTCAGACCCTTTACGTGGTTTCAAAGTCGGATATGACGGTAGCCGCCAAGGTCGATGCGGAGCAGCCGCCCGTAGAGGTATACGTAAACGGAAGCTGTGTAGTTCTCATTTCCGAAGAAAACGCTTCCTCCTCTTTACAGGATGAATCCGTGACAGCACAGACATCTCAGAAGAATGTGGTTGTCAGCATCTACGGAGTTTCCAAGGCTTCGGAAGACGGCACCGCTGAACTGACGCACATCAAAACATATAAACAGAACGGAGAATTTACCTCCGCAAAAATGTCCGACGACGGCACACTTTATCTGGTGACCGGCTACTCCGATTACCGTACCGCTCCGCTGGACGAAACCTCGAATATCGAAAACTATGTTCCGGGATATTATATCGACGGCGAAAAGTATTACGTTGCCGCCGAGGATATCACCGTTCCGGCAAACGCCAACAGCACCGATTATACAGTCGTATCCTCCATTGAATGTATAAACGGCGGACGGGTTTCCGTCAAGGCTGTTCTGGGCAGCAGCGTAAATGCATTCTGCTCCGACGATACCCTTTACATCGCAGGCGTGGGCAGAAGGAACGATTCGGACTATACCATAATCACCTCCTTCGGTCTTTCCGAAAACGGTCTTGTGTACAAGGCAAGCGGCTCAGTCGAAGGCGCTCTCGCAAGCAGATACAGCATGAGCGTATACGAGGGCTGCTTCAGGATAGGCTGCAGGACGACCGAGGAAAACGGTCTTGCTTCAACAGCTGTTTACGTCCTTGACGACAGCCTTAAGGTCATCAAGAGCGCAGGTCAGCTCCTTCCCGGAAGCATTACCGATTCCGTAAAGTTTAATGAAAACTATGCGGGCATCTACGTAAACGGCGGCTCTGAGCCTTCCCTTGTGGTTGACCTGAGCAGCACAACCCCCGTTCAGACGGACAACAGCTCCTGCTACTATGGCTCATACGTCAGCAGATATTCCGACACAAGAATGGTCGGTATCAGCGCTGTGCTTGACGAAAACGGAAATTCTTCCGCTCTGAAGCTTGAAATGTACGATTCGGACAGCGGAAATGTCTGCGCAGAGGTAGTCTTTGCGGAATATACGGGAGTTACCTCCCCTGCACTTTATGACAAAAAGGCTCTCCTTGCAGACCCCGAATATCAGGTGATCGGCATTCCCGTTTCAAGCGTGAACGAATTCGGCGTAAAGAATCAGTACTACGTTTACAAATATGCCGACGACACAGGCTTTACTCTCATCGGAACAGTCGAATACAACGACATTGACGACAGCTGCAGGTTCGACCGTGCTGTTATCACCGACGGAGTTATCTATATCATGGGCAGCGGACGCATGGTTTCCGCTCAGCTTTGGGATATGACCGTTACCGGAACATTTGACCTCAGCGATGCCGAGTAATTTGATCACGTTATCTTTAATTCTTCATTTTTCATATCTTCATACAACAAATCGGGACGCTTCTCAAAAGGAGGCGTCCCGATTTGTTTTTACTGATAATAACAATAATAACAAATCGGTTAATTTTAAAAAAATATATTGTCGGAGCGATTTTATTATGGTATAATAATGTATATATCACTTTTTTTCAGAAATCCGAATTAAAACAGATAAAGAGAGGATCGGTTGCAATGATGTTTACAAAAGAAATAGGCATCGACCTTGGTACAGCAAATACCCTTGTTTATATGAAAGGCAAGGGAATTATTATTCGTGAACCGTCGGTCGTAGCGGTAGACTCCCGTACAGAGGAGCCGAAATATGTGGGACAGGAAGCGAAAGAGGTCATCGGTCGTACTCCCGGCTCGATAACCGCAGTACGCCCCCTCAAGGACGGCGTTATCGCCGATTTTGAAATTACAACAGCCATGCTGGACGAATTTATAAAAAAAGCTCTCAAAGGAAATTTCTTCTTCACAAGAGCAAATGTCATCATCTGTATCCCGTCGGGAGTTACAGCCGTTGAGCGCCGTGCCGTAAAGGAAGCTGCCGAAAATGCAGGGGCAAAAAGGGTAAATATCATCGAAGAGCCTATGGCGGCGGCTATCGGCGCAGGTCTGCCCGTTTCCGAGCCTACAGGCTCAATGATAGTTGACATCGGCGGCGGAACATCTGAGGTGGCAGTTATTTCCCTGGGCGGAATAGTAACATCACGCTCCGTAAGAGTTGCAGGGGACGCCTTCGACAGCGCTATCATCAACTATATCAAGAAAAAATACAACCTCCTCATCGGCGAAAGAACAGCCGAGAACGTTAAAATAGCCATCGGCTCCGCATTCCCTCTGGAGCAGGAATCTAAAATGGAGATTAAGGGCAGAAATCTCCTTAACGGTCTGCCCGAAAACATCACCGTTACCTCTGCGGAGATTCGTGAAGCTCTTGCAGAACCTCTTACCCATGTGCTTGAAGCAATAAAGATAACCCTTGAAAAAACGCCCCCCGAGCTTGCTGCGGATATTATCGACCAAGGTATCACTCTCGCAGGCGGCGGCGCTCTCATAAAGGGTCTTGACAAGCTCATAAACAGCGAAACGGGTATGCCCGTTTATATTGCCGAATCGCCCCTTGACTGCGTTGCTGCGGGAGCAGGAAAGGTGCTTGAGGATATCGACAAGCTTCACGACGTGCTCAGCGACGACGCAAAATACTATTGACAGTGACCGCATAAGTTTTTTTCGGGAGGGTTATGTAATTGCGTGATTTTTTTCACAGTGTAAAGTTCAAAATTATCATAGCCCTTATGGCGGTGCTTATCGGCGCAATGATATACTCCGTAACAACGGGAGGCTACGCTTCGGGCAGCTCCTATGTGTTTGAGATGATATTCGAGCCTATCCGAAGCCTGTCGTCGAAGATATCCGAAAAGGCTTCGACCTCTCTGGATATGCTTATAAACGCCGAAAAATATTACAACGAAAACCAACAGCTTAAAGAACAGCTCAACGACCTGTATAATCAGATAATCGACTACGACAAGCTTGCTGCGGAAAATCAGGAGCTTCGGACAATGCTGGAGCTTAAAGAGGAATACAGCGATTACAAATTTTCTCCTCCCTGCACCGTTATCGCCCGAACCACCAACGACCCCTATGCCTCCTTTACCATAGACAAGGGCGCAAAGGACGGGATAAAACCCAACGACCCCGTTGTAACGTCTGACGGTATCGTCGGGGTATGCTATGAGGTTTCCCCTGCAACGAGCAAGGTACGAACTCTTTTTTCGCCCAAAACAGCCGTGGGCGTATATTCCGTGCGGACAAAGACCGAAGGTATCTGCGAGGGCGGCTATGACCTTGCGGCAGAGGGAAAGATCCGCATGAGCTACATTGACAAGGACAGCGACATAACTGCGGGCGATGTTATAGTTTCATCGGGCAGCACCAATTATCCTGCGGGACAGCTTATCGGCACGGTGGACGAGGTCATAATGGAGGACAGCGGTCTGTCAAAATATGCAATAATAACCCCTGTAGCCGACCCAAGGACCATTACCACAGTTTTCGTTATCACCGATTATACTCTTGATGAAGTGACTGCTATCAAAAACGGTGTTTCCGAAAGCGGCGGTGATATGTCATGAACATAGAGCTGAAAAAGAAAAAGGAACGGCGGAATGCCGTTATCCGCTGGATATTCAACTACCTGATAATGGCGTTCTGCTACGTATTTATGTCCACGGTCAAAACAGGCTATCCCCTGCCGCTGCTGCTTATCCCTGCGGCGGTATGCGTTTCCCTGAGAGAGCAGCCCTTTGACAGCGCTCTTTACGGGTGCGTATGCGGACTGCTTCTCGATTCGGCACAGGACACACTTGTGGGGTTCAATGCCATAATCCTTATGTGGTGCTGTCTTATGACCTCCCTGCTGTTCGGGTATCTGCTGCGAAAGCACATTGTAAATTTCATACTTATCGACCTGCTGATAACAGCACTTCAATCGGGACTTCACTATCTTTTTTACTACATGCTGTGGGGTTACGACCGTTCGGGAAGGATATTCGGCAGCATATTCGTCCCGGAGCTTATTTTCACAAACCTTTCGGGGATAATCATGTTTATCGTTGTGGGAGTCCTCGCAAGGACCTTCGGCACGGTAACAGAGCATTATATTGAAGAAAAATCCGACGATATCGTCCGGGAATAAATTAATTTTGAAAGGAACAAAAACCATGAGCAAGCTTATAAGCGTCCGCACCATCAAAAAGGAATACTCACGCTTTATGTGGCAGACAAATTCCAACGAACCCTTTACCGAAGGAATGACCATGTTCACCCTTAACGGCAAAAACGTTACCTACGCCCTTGCCGCTCTCCAAAGCGGACATCTTGCCCACGTCTTTTTCGGCAAGCGCACCGACGACGAAGACCTTTCCTACCTTCTCCGCCTGAACGAAAATCCCTACACCGCTTCGGTAAATATCAGAGATATGGGCACATTTATGGACACCACCCCCTTTGAATATCCCTGCCACGGCATAGGCGATTACAGAGAGCCTGCAATAATGCTCATGGATAAGCACGGAATGTCCGCTCTCGACCTGAGATATGTTTCCCATGAGATAATCAAGGGCAAGCCTGAGCTTCATCAGAAGCTTGAGGACTGCGATATCCGTCTGCCTGCGACCTTTGCTTCGGAGGACGAAGCCGAAACTCTTGCAGTTACCATGTGCGACAAGAGAACAGGACTTAACGTTATCCTTTACTACACCGTTTTTGCAGAGCTTGACGCCGTTACAAGAGGCGTTAAGCTGATAAACAAAGGCTCCGAAGGCTTTGACGTAAGAAGAGTTATGTCAGGCTCGATCGATTTCGACACCGACGAATATGATTTCATCACCCTTAACGGCTCATGGGCAAGAGAGCGCATCATGGAGCGCTGCCGCCTGCACCACGGCAAGCAGGGCGTTGATTCGGTAAAGGGCGAATCCTCACATCAGAACAACCCCTTCGTGGCTCTTGTATCCCACAACGCTGACGAGGATATGGGCGAGGCATACGGCTTTAACCTTGTCTACAGCGGAAACTTCTTCGCTCAGGCAGAGGTCACACAGCATAAAAAGACCCGTCTTACAATGGGTATCAACCACTTTGATTTCTCATGGAAGCTTGAACCGAATGCTGAGTTCACCGCTCCCGAGCTTGTAATGGTATACTCCTCACAGGGCATCGGAAATATGTCCCGAACCTTCCACGACCTTTACAGACAGCACATCATCAGAGGAGAATACAAGGACAAGCGCCGTCCCATACTTATCAACAACTGGGAAGCTACATATTTCAACTTCAACACAGAAAAGCTTATAGATATTGCAAAGGAAGCCTCAAAGCTTGGCATTGAGATGCTTGTTATGGACGACGGCTGGTTCGGTCACCGTGACTCGGACAACAGTTCCCTGGGCGACTGGTTCGTTTACGAAAAGAAGATAAACGGCGGCTTAAAGCACCTTGTTGACGAAGTAAACAAGCTTGGCATGAAATTCGGCATATGGTTTGAGCCTGAGATGATATCCCCCGACAGCGAGCTTTACAAGGCTCACCCCGACTGGGCGATACAGATCGCAGGTCTGCCCATGACTCAGTCCCGTGAACAGTACGTCCTCGACTACAGCCGCAAGGAGGTCAGGGACTGCATTTACGGCATGATGAGAAAGCTGCTTGACAGTGCAAATATCGAATACATCAAGTGGGACATGAACCGTCAGCTTACCGAGGTAGGTTCAAACGCACTCCCCGCAGACCGTCAGCGAGAGCTGTGGCACAGATACGTTCTCGGTGTTTACGATGTTATGGAACGTCTTACAACAGATTATCCCCACATTCTCCTTGAAAACTGTTCGGGCGGCGGAGCAAGATTTGACGCAGGAATGCTTTTCTACTCTCCTCAGATATGGACATCGGACGATACGGACGCTATCGAACGTCTGAAAATACAGCACGGCACATCAATATGCTACCCTGCTTCGGCAATGGGCGCACACGTATCCGACTGCCCCAACCACACTGTCGGCAGAAGCACACCCTTCTCTACCAGAGGAAACGTTGCAATGGTGGGAACCTTCGGCTACGAGCTTGATGTTACAAGGATACCTCAGTCGGACAGAGATGAGATACCCGGTCAGATAGAGATGTTCAAGAAATACAATCCTCTTATCCGCACAGGCGACCAGTACCGCATCGGAAATGTTTTCGAGGACAACATGTGGGACGCATGGCTTTTTGCCGCAAAGGACAAGAGCGAAGCGGTATTCACCTTTGTTCAGGTCCTCGGCAGACCGAATTACCGCAGCCGCCGCATAAAGCTCAAGGGACTTGACCCCGAAAAGAGATACCTCAACCATGAAACGGGCGAGGTACATACGGGCGCAGCGCTCATGAACTGCGGAATAAACGTAAAGCTTCACGGGGATTTCTCTTCTAAGGTAGTTTATTTCACGGAAGAAAAGTAATAATTAAAATCATACAACAAAAAACTTCGCAAAAAGCAGATACCGCCTTTTGCGAAGTTTCAGCTTACCGAAAAAGTAAGATAGCAAAATAAACTATAGTTCCTAATCGGAGCAAAAGTTTCGCTCAAGCCTTTTCCAAAGGCTTGCAGGTTTCCAAAGGGCAGCGCCCTTTGGTCGCCGTCCGCAGACGGCGAAATCTCCTTTTTGCCTTCAAAAGCGGAGAAGGGGTGAGAAATGCGACAGCATTTCGAGG
>JBJERW010000046.1:0-3354 GCA_051882475.1 Huintestinicola sp.
TCTGTCGTTTGCGACAGCTTTATTATATTATCATATTATTTTTGCTTTGTCAAGGGGTTTTAAAATATTCAGCAATATGCACATACCTTCCGCCGCACAATTATGCATTATCCCAAACACATCAATATCCTTCTGTACCCTCAATAGAATCATCATGCTCTATCCAGCTCTGAACATTTATGGTAGTAAAGGTATCCTTGGTATTTCTGATGATAACCGTCGAAATTCCCGCATTGATTATCATCCTCTTGCACATAGCGCAAGGCTCCACATCGCCGTAAAGCTCGCCCGTTTTTGCGTCATGGCAGGCAAGATACAGCGTCGAGTCCAAAGTGTCCTGTCTGGAAGCCGAAATAATGGCATTCGCCTCCGCATGAACGCTTCTGCAAAGCTCGTAGCGCTGACCCTTGGGGATATTCAGCTTCTCACGGGTACAGTAGCCTAAATCGGAGCAGTTTGCACGTCCTCTCGGCGCACCCACATAGCCTGTTGAAACTATCTCGTCGTTTTTAACAATTATTGCCCCGAAATTTCTCCTGATACAAGTACCTCTTTCAAGGACCGTTTCCGCAATATCAAGGTAATAGTTTATCTTATCTCTTCTCGGTAATGACTGCATATCGAATTCTCCTTTCACCCGCCGCAATATTTTGCGCACATGATTATTTTCGTTTTCCCTTGCATTTTTTTATGGTATATACTATAATTATAAATGATTTCATACCATTATGCAAGTCTTTTTGGAATTTTCCCATATTATTGCTGTTTGAAAGGAACTATACGGAAAATAATGGATAACTTAACGAACATCAACGTTATAAAGGATATTTTTGCAAGGCACGGCTTCACCTTTTCCAAGGCGCTTGGTCAGAATTTTCTCGTTAATCCCTCTGTCTGTCCGAAGATCGCCGAAATGGGCAATGCAGGCAAGGGCTGGGGTGTGATCGAGATAGGCACGGGCGTGGGTGTCCTCACTCATGAGCTTGCACTCCGTGCAGACAAGGTCGTCGCCATAGAGATAGACGATCGGCTCATACCTATTTTAAAGGAAACTCTTTCGGAACATGACAACGTCACCGTCATAAACGCCGATGTCATGAAAACCGACCTGAAAGCCGTGATATCCGAGCATATGGCAGGGCTGAATGTTGCCGTCTGCGCAAACCTGCCCTATTATATAACCTCTCCTATTATAATGTATCTCCTTGAAAGCCGCCTGCCCATAAAGTCCGTGACCGTCATGGTTCAGAAGGAGGCAGGAACAAGGCTCTGCGCCAAAATGGGCAGCAGAGAATGCGGAGCAGTTACCGCCGCAGTAAACTACTATGCCGAGCCGAAGCTTCTTTTCAACGTTTCAAGGGGCAGCTTCATGCCGCCGCCAAACGTGGATTCCTGCGTTATCCGCCTTGATATCAGAGAAGAACCTCCCGTTGAAGTTGAGGACGAGCAGTTTTTCTTCAAGGTGGTAAGAGGGGGATTTTCACAGCGGAGAAAAAATCTTGCAAACTCCCTCTCCTCCGCCCTGTCCCTCGACAAGCAGCAGGTGACCGATGCTATCCGCAGGGCAGGACTGAGCGAATCCGTCCGCCCCGAACAGCTTGAACTGAGCCAATTTGCGGACGTGGCAAGAGAGATATCAATAATACAATCTGTATAATTTAACGGTGAATGTGATGAAAAATAAACTATCTGTATTTTACGAGCATATATTTGACGCCGAAGCTCAGTCCGCAGGGAGCGAAACCATTGAATCCCTGCTGCATTTTTCCAAGGACTGCGGCATAGATCATCTCGAATGTGACCTTGCAAGGCTCGATAAGCCAAAGGAAACCAAGGCGCTTTTTGACAGCTGCGGCATGGGCGTGTCCTCGGTATATTATTTCTATGACCTTATCCACGATTCCGACGACCTGTGCAGCAAAAAATGGCACACCCACCTTGAAACCGCCGCAGAGCTTGGCTCAAAAATGATAATGTGTATCCCCGGATTTATCTGCGATGCAGATGAATATGACGAATCGGTCAAGATAATATGTCATCGGCTGAACATGATGTGCAGCGATGCGGAAAAGTACGGCATAACCGTCACCATGGAGGATTTTGACGACAAGACCTCCCCCTGCTCCACAGCGGCAGGACTGAAATATTTCATCGACAATACAGAAAAGCTGATGCTGACCTTTGATACGGGCAATTTCCGCTACAGCCTTGAGGACGCCTTTGAAGCATATGACCTGCTCCGCTCACGCATCGCACATTTCCACTGCAAGGACAGGACATACGACATATCAAACGCCCTCCCTGACAAAAGCAACGGAAAAGCCGACCTGTCGGGCGGAATAATGTACCCTGCCCCCGTCTGCGAGGGCATTATCGGCATCGACAATCTGGTAAAAATTGCTCTAAAAGATAATTACAAAGGTATCTTCACCATAGAACATTTCGGCGCAGCAAATCAGAAAGAGTATATCCGAAGGTCGGCGGAAAATCTGATATCTTTGCTGAAATAATATTACTTTAAGTATTTTTATAAGATATACTACAATTTGTATTTTACAGAAAAGAGTGAAAATTATGATAAGAGTAACCGTATGGAACGAATATCTCCATGAGATCCAACAGCCCGAAGTCGCAGCAATATACCCTGCAGGCATACATAAATGCATCGGCACATTCCTCTGCACCAATGAGGATATGACCGTCCGCTATGCCACACTCGATATGCCCGAGAACGGTCTTTCGGAAGAGGTCCTTTCCGAAACCGACGTGCTTATCTGGTGGGGACACATGGCGCATGACAAGGTAAGCGACCAAACAGTTGCCCGTGTACAGGCACATGTTCTCGGCGGCATGGGGCTTATCGCCCTCCACTCAGCCCACCACAGCAAGATAATGAAGGCACTTCTCGGCACGACCCTTAACCTGAAATGGCGGCACGATGACCGTGAACGTATCTGGTGCATAAAGCCCTCTCACCCCATAGCAGCAGGCATTCCCGACCATTTCGGTCTGCCCCGAGAGGAGATGTACGGCGAGCCATTCGATATCCCCGACCCCGATGAAACCATATTCCTCGGCTGGTTCAAGGGCGGCGAGGTATTCCGCAGCGGAGTGACCTTCACCCGAGGACGTGGCAAAATATTCTATTTCCAACCCGGTCACGAGGAATATCCTATTTACAAGGACGAAAATATTCAGCGCATAATCATCAACGCCGTCCGCTGGTGCTGCAATCCCGAAACATCGACACACATTCAGATACCCTGCGAAAACTCCCCCTCCCCCGAGGAAGGCTGAGGCAGGCTGAGCCTGCACCCAATCGTTCTGTAAGTATATTTGAATCTGAAAGTTCTT
>JBJERW010000046.1:3454-10638 GCA_051882475.1 Huintestinicola sp.
GGCTCGGTAACGATACTTTTTCCGAACCGTAACTTTCAAGGCAGGCTGAGCCTGCACCCTCCCGTTTCGTAATTTTTAGGAACGACATAGGTATGGCTCGGTAACGATACTTTTTCCGAACCGTAACTTTCAAGGCAGGCTGAGCCTGCGCCCTCCCGTTTCGTATTTTTTAGGGGCGGCATAGGTATGGCTCGGCAACGGGACAAAATGATAACCGATAATAAAAAACATACTGAACATAAAAAATCCCGCAGAGGTAGGATCTCTGCGGGATTTCGATTTTTGTGAATCCGGTGGTTTCACATTAATCATCTTTTCTGTGATTATTATATCACACAGAAATAGTTTTGTCAAACAGACGACTATTCATCATTTCCGACCTTCTCCGCCAGCTGCCTTTTTGCCTGATAAGGAAAAGGCACCTCTTTTCGGGAAAGGAAAACCTCCTCCAGCCAGCTGAGCATCTCCCTGTGTCCCTCCTCGGAAAAGGGAAAATCCCTCTCAACAACGTCCTCGGATTTGTCAATGCACTTAACTCCGCTCCACCAGAAGGCTTTAAGACACTTTTCCCCCTCCTTAGGCTTAACGGGAACCACCTTGTAGTTGAAATCCCTGTCCGTTCTGCTGCCCGAATAAATACCCATTTCGCTGAAATAGAAATATTTCGGCAGTTCAAAATATTCGGAAGCCGATGATGAACCCTTCATTTTACCGCACCTTTCCTATGATTTTCCGTTCAGCAGCAAAGCCGCAAGACAGCTTCCGCATAAATAACTATATCCTCCAGAAGCTCTGCTTCGGTGATATATTCGTCCGCTCCGTGCATATGATTGTCTGCGCCCTCATGCTCCGCACCGAAAGCAACGCCGTTTTCCGTATCGTGGACATAAGTTCCTCCGCCGATAGCAAGACATTCACCCTTTTTGCCCGTAACGTCCTCATAAACCGAAAGTAGAGTACGGACAAAATCGCTGTTTTCGTCGGCATAATGAGACTCGCTCATGATTATCCTTTCGCCCCTCATGCCTATTTTCTCTGCCGCCCTGTCGAAAGCGGAAGCTATCTCCTCCGCAGTTTTCGTCACGGGGAACCTGCTGTCAAATCCCACCGTCAGAGTATTTCCGTCAGAGCGAATCCTACTGAGAACAAGGGTCAGCGCTCCCGATTTTTCATCGCTTGCCTTCATCTTAGCAGAGCTGCCGTCCGTTTCGCCGTATGGAAACAGCTCCGCAAGTCCCGAAAACATACTGCTGATATCAAGCTGCGAAAGCAGGGATATTATTGCCGTAACGGCATTTTTGCCATCTTCGGGAGTAGAAGCGTGAACGCATCTGCCCCTTGCATTTATACGTATAGTATTATTATTTGATTTTTCTACAGAAAATATAACCCCGTCACAGGATATATTTCCGCAAAGGGCAGCAATTTCCCCCTCGTCATATCCTCTCACAACAGCATATGCGCTGTCGGGCACGGCATTATAAACCTCTCCGCCCCATATTTCAACAATACCCTTTTCCGCTGTTGAAAGCAGCTCGCCTGTCATATCATACCGAAGCATACCCTTTTCGATATTTATCACGGGAAAAGAGCCGTCGGGCGTAAAAAGCATAGGCGGAAAGCTTTCCTGCTTACGATAATATTCCATGTCCGTCGAGCCGTTTTCCTCGTTGCTGCCGAGAATAAGACGGAAATTTTTCTTAACGGGAACGCCCATGTCACCCAGCTCCTTGACGATCCTCATCGCCGTAATGACAGCCGCCGCAGGACCCTTGTCGTCGATAGCTCCCCTGCCGAAAAGCTTACCGTCACGATTTGTCAGCATAAACGGGTCGGAAGACCACCCGTCGTTTACGGGAACAACGTCCAGGTGACAAAGTATGCCAAGCTCCGCAGGCTCATCGTTATAAGAAGCCGTAATTGCATGATTGCCGAAATTTTTCACCTTGAAGCCGAGGTCCTCAAGTATATCCTCCGCAGTATGAAGAGCCTTTGCACAGCTTTCCCCGTAGGGCATACCCGCCTTCGCTTCACCGAGAACGCTTGGCACAGCCACAAGCTTTGTCAGAATATCAACTGTATCATTATAATACTCCTTCGCAAGAGCCTTTATCTTATCGGAATATTTTTCCATAAAAAAATCTCCTTACCGAAAACGCTGAAAAGATTTATTCAGCGTCAGTCTGTCGAAAAAGTTAATAAATTAAGATAGCAAAATAAACTGTAGTTCCAAATCGGAGCAAAAGTTTCGCTGGGTCCTTTCCCAAAGGCTTGCAGGGGTCAAGGGGGCGGAGCCACCTTGTCGCCGTGCGCAGTGATAAACAAAGTTTATCTGCGAAATCTCCCTTTGCCTTCAAAAGCGGAGAAGGGGTGAGAAATGCGACAGCATTTCGAGGGGGGCGAATAAGACCGCCCCCCTTCTTTCAAGAATGTATTATCTTTTCCTCAAAAACGTTCCTGTGGAACGTTTTTGACGCAGTAACTCCTATGTATTATAGTTTTTCGACAAGCTGACACTGAAATGTTTTATTCAGCGTTTTCCTATTATCACATTTTCCCGTTTTCGTTAAGCCACTTCACCGCAGCCTCGGAAACCTTTCTCAGCGCATCATCACCGAAGGGAGTGTCAAGCCCTGCAGCGGCAATAAGTCCGTCAAAGGTTTCGCTGCCGCTCAGACGAACAAGCTTCATGTACCGCTCAAATGCGTCCGCCCTGTCCTCCTGCATAAGCGCCCAGAACTGCAAAGCCGCCGTCTGCGCAAGGCAGTAGTCGATATAATAGAAAGGCCGCTGATAAATATGAGTCTGCCTCTGCCATGCCCTGCCCTCGCCGTAGAAGGGCGAGCCGTCAAGGTCTATCCACGGCATATAAATGCCCGTAAGCCGTTTCCATTCCTCTATCCTCTTTTCGGGAGAATATTCGGGGTGCTCGTAAACGATATGCTGAAAATGGTCAACCATTGTGCCGTAGGGAATAAACTCCACTGCGTCCGCAAGATGCTTCAGGCAGAACTTGTGAGCGTCCTCACCAAAGAAATCCTCCGCTGCCGCCCAGCCGAAAAATTCCATTGACATAGAATGTATCTCGCAGCTTTCTAAGGTAGGCTGACGGTTGTCAAGAGGATAAATATCCCTCGCCTCGTAAGCCGCAAAGGCGTGACCTGCCTCATGGGTAATGACCTCAACGTCCCCTTGAGTGCCGTTAAAGTTTGCAAAAATAAAGGGACTGCCGTAATCGGGAAGCTCGGTGCAGTAGCCGCCGGCAGCCTTTCCCTTTCTGCTGAGAACGTCCATCAGCTCGTTGTCAAGCATAAAGTCGATAAACTTACCCGTTTCCTCGGAAAGACCGTGGTAAAAACGTCTGCCTGCGGCAAGAATATCCTCCGCAGAGCCTTTGGGAGCAGCATTTCCCTCACGGCAGAATACAGCCGTATCCGCATAGCAGAGAGGATATTTTACTCCCAGCCTTTCCGCCTGCTCCCTGTAAAGCTTATCCGCAAGAGGGACAACATACCGCACAACAGCGGCTCTGAACCTTTCAACATCAGACTGAGTATAGCAGTTTCTGAGCATTATATTGTAGCCGAGAGGAATATAATTCTCATATCCCATCTTCTTCGCCATATTGTTTCTCAGCCGCACCATTTCATCGTAAATGCGGTCAAGGTCAGCCTCGTGCTCCTTGTAGAAGCCGCTTTCAGCCGCCCATGCCGCATGACGTATATTATCGTCCGCAGACTGCTTGTAGGGAGTAAGCTGTGATATGGTAAGCTTTTTTCCGTCAAAATCTATCTGAGCGGAAGCGATAAGCTTTTCATACTCGGTGGAAAGCTTGTTCTCCTCCTGCATATCGGGGATAAGTGCAGGGTCAAACGCCTTTAAAAAGATATCCGCATTTTTGAAAAGAACATAGCCGAATTTCTTTTCAAGCTCCGCTCTGAACCTGCTTTTTACAAGAGCCTTGGAAACATTCTGATTATATTCGGTAAACGCAGGAGATATCTCGTCGAAATATTCGGTTTCCTTGTCGTAAAACTCGTCCTCGGTGTTTATGGTGTGACGGATATAAACAAGGCTCGACATGGTGGAAAATGTGCCGCAGACCTTGTCCCATGCAAGATAAGCCGCAGCCGCATCATCGGCGGTCTGTGCGTTTTCAATGTCCGAAACGCACTTAGCCGACTGCTGTGCGATACTCTCCATATCGGGACGGACATATTTCATTTCGCTGAATTTCATAGGGATATCCTCCTTAAAAAATTATCCTTGATTTGCCTTATAAACATCTGCAACCTCGCTTATGGTAAGATAAGCCGCAGTGTCTATACCATGAATGATACTTTTCATTCTGCCTATCTGAAATCTGTTGAGAACTATGTATATAACAGTTTTCCGGGAATCCGAGTAAAAGCCTTTTGCGTCGATGATAGTCATTCCCTGCTCAAAGGCGGCGGAAAGAGCCTCGCAGACCTCCTTAGGCTTTGTCGTAACGATAAAAACAGCTTTTGAACGGTCGATACCCTCAACTATAAAATCCACCGTTTTAAGGGCAGCCGCATAGGTAACTATGGAATAAAGGGGCAGTATCCAGCTGTTAATGGCAAATCCGCAGATGATATACAGTATCACATTGTATATCATTACAAATGTGCCTACGCTAAGTCCGAGCTTTTTTGCAAAGATAACGGACATAACTTCAATTCCGTCGATAGCTCCCCCGAGCCTTATGGTAAGACCGCTGCCGAAGCCTGAGATTATTCCTCCGAACAGCGCACACAGCAAAAGATCCGAGCCTGCAAGAGGAGATGCCATGCTCACGTCAATGGGCAGAACGTCCGTTATCAGCCATGCGCCAAGTGAATACACCCCAACGGCATAGATAGAATACACCGTAAACACTATGCCCTGTTTTTTCAGTCCGTACAGAAAGAGCGGTATATTCAGCAGCAGCAAAAACAGAGATAGGGTAAGATGATCGGGAGTTATCTGCGAAAGCAGCATAGACGTGCCCGAAATACCGCTGTCGTAAAGCTTGACGGGGGCAAGAAAAACCGTTACTCCAAATGCATTTACAAGACCTGCGGCTGTCAGCAGCAAAAATGTCAGAGGGTCAAGCTTTTTCAGTTCCTGTTTAATTTTTTTGCCATTCATAATTTACGCCCTTCCTTTCCTGACCGATTATTTGACGAATATAAGACAATCAATAATATTCCACCACGTCAACAACCTCTCCGTTGTTGATGATAGCTCTCGGTATGCGCTTTGATATGCCGCATACCACCTCATAGCCTATGGTATCGTACATTGCCGCAAGATCGTCGGCGGTAATGGTTTCATTTCCGTCCGTGCCGATAAGAGTAGCAACAGTTCCCTCGCATACATCGGGTATCCCCGTAACATCAGCCATAAGCTGATCCATGCATATTCTGCCGATTATGGGCGCTCTCTTTCCATTGATAAGCACATATGCCTTTCCCGAAAGGAGCCTGCTGTAGCCGTCTGCATAGCCGATAGGAATGGTCGCAACAATTATATCCCGTGAAGCGGTGAATGTCCTGCCGTAGCTTACGCACCTTCCCGCTTCAAGGGGCTTTACATATGATACCGCCGCCTTAAGGTCCATAACCGGCATAAGCTCCACAGGCATATTAAGGGAGCGGTCGGGCTTCAGACCGTAAAGCATGATGCCGTACCGCACAAGATTGCTTCGTTCATCATAGTGGAAAGCGCCCCCTGCGCTGTTAAGACAATGACGATATCTGAGGGAAACGCCAAGCTTCTCCGCACGGCTGCATATGTCAAAAAACATATTAGCCTGATTTTCGGTGTAAGCAACGTTGTCCTCATCGTAGCTGTCTGCAACGGAAAAATGGGAAAATGCACCCTCAAGGAGGATTTTTTCCGCCTCGGAAGCACGTTTCAGCGCCTGTGCGCATTCTTCGGGGTCAAATCCCGAAAGACCTATCCTTCCCATGCCCGTATCAACAGCCATGTGAACTCTCACGCTTACCCCTGCAGCCTTTGCCGCAGCGGAAAGCCCGTAAACATATTCCTCCGAAACAGCTGCCTGTATGATATTCCCCGACGCAAGCTCCTCCGCATATTCGGCAGGAGTGTGCCCGAGGATAAGTATATCCCCCTTAACGCCGTATTTTCTCAGCTTCTGCGCTTCCTTCACGTTTGAAACGGCAAAAAAGGTTATCCCCAGGCTTTCGAGAAAGGGCGCAATATTTTCATCATCATGACCGTAAGCGTTAGCCTTGACAACGCAGGCGATCTTCGTCCTGTTTTCATCGGTTATCTTCCTGAGCATATCAAGATTATGCTTTAATCTGTCAAGATGGACCTCCGCCCATGCTCTTTTGAGAAACTTTGCCATAATATAAAAAGAAACTCCTTCCGTAATTACCGTAATACTAATCCTCGATTAAAAAGTGTACAAAAAATCAAGCAAAATTTTGCGTATATGAATTTTGCGCAGATTTTTTGTTTTCACTTTTATCGGGGATTTGTATAAATTAATAATATATGTATTGAAATAAATAGATCGAATTGCTATAATGAAATCTGCCGCCGCATATCATACGAAATAAAAACAGCCGCATTTCAAGCGGAGAAAGGCTTTGCGATATGGACATACAGCAGAAAAAATCCGTATGCTTCACGGGACACCGCCCCGAAAAGCTGCCCGATAAGGGCGCTCCAAGCTCCCAAGTCACAAAGATAATAAAAAGTATGCTGTACAAATCCATACTGAACAGCGTATCCGAGGGCTACGATACCTTTTTCACGGGAATGCAGAGGGGCATCGACCTTTGGGCGGGAGAGATAGTCCTTGAGCTGATGCAGAGCTACAAGCTGAATATCGTCGCCGTTTACCCCTACAGAAACCACGGCAGCGGCTTTAAGGGCTATGACAAATGGATACTCGGAAGAATAACCGAAGCAGCCGCCGAAAAGATCGTCGTAAGCGAAAATTACACCCCCGACTGTATGAAAAGGCGGAACAGGCTCATGGTGGATAATTCGTCGAAAATAATTGCAGTTATCGACAGCTATTCAAGCGGAACGGGAAGCACCCTGAGCTATGCCCGAAGCAAGGGGCTTGAAACGGACGTGATAGACCTCGGCAGGGTCATTCCCGAAATAGGTCAGCTGACCTTGTTCTGACCGCTGTTACTTAA
>JBJERW010000047.1:0-10573 GCA_051882475.1 Huintestinicola sp.
GTAATCAACTTTTTGGAGTGTGATAAATATGTTCAACCGTAACGATAATCAGAACAATCAGAATCAGCAGAATCGTCAGAACCAGCAGGCTCAGCAGAACAAGCAGAATCAGCAGAACCAGCAGAATCAGCAGAACCAGCAGAATCAGAACTGCCGTCAGTCAAAGCAGCAGAAGAACAACAAGGATTTTGAATAACCACTGGTTGTTCATCGGGCGGCAGCTCCGCCCGTACATAATATTCCTAAGGAAACGCTGATTAATGCGAAGCAATCGTTTCGCCGTTTTGAGGAACGCTCGAATATCCGTCACTGAGAGGGTGACGAAAAACGACTGAAACGATTTAATCAGCGTTTTCCTAATTAAAAGCCTTTGATTTTTATTAATAATATAATATTTTTATTGCAATAAAAAATGTTTTATGCTATAATGTATATTACATATAGTTATTTATATATATTATGGTTTCCCTACAGAAAGAAGCTGATATATTGAAAAACGCCGAAAACAATAAAACCAACAGCTTCGGCAAAACTGCCGCAAGCATTGCATACAGATATCTGAAACAGCAGAAAAAGCATACGATCATGACTATCATTGCCATAATCCTTGCAACGGCTTTCATGACAGTCATACTCACCGCCGTTGCTGTTTACAACGAAACCGACCTTAACATATGCCGTGTCAAAAACGGTACATATCATGTGCTCTTTTCCGACCTGTCCAAGGAGGACATGGTCACTATCCGCAGCATGGATATTTTCAGCAATACCGAAACCTACGGAGCGTCCGTTTATACCGACATGACCGACATCGACTTCGGTCAGTATGAAGATCCCGACGCTCAGATGGAATATCTCATCTGCAACGGATATATCGTAAACGACTGGTTTCTGAGGATAAACCCCGATAATGTGACCATGCTCCCTCAGTCCATGCTGACAGTTGCCGAAGGCAGAATGCCCGAAAAGGACGGCGAGCTTGTCATCAACATGAAATATGCACACCTGTGGGGCAATCCCGAAATAGGCGACACTGTGGAGCTGACTCTCATAACCTGCGGCAGCAGCAGTGGAGAAGTTCTTTCCGCAGGGGCAGATATGTCCGCAGTTCCCGAAAAAATTTCCGAAGCTTTTGCTGTTAAGGACATCGAAACCCTTGCATATACCGTTGTAGGCTATTCGGACGAATATAACATAGTTCACTACAGCGACACGGGACTGCGCTCCTACACAAGCGGTCACGATAATCTCATCGCACGGTTTGCCGACAGCACCAACGACCTCTACTGGGATATGCACCACGCCTTTCAGGACAGGGGCATGGAAATAGACGATTATGACTACAGCCTTAATCAGGAGCTGCTGAACGCCGAAGGCAAGGGCGTTACCGCCAAATATTACCGTGCGGTATTCATGATGCTTGTTTATCTCGTTGTGCTGTTCATCATGTTCTGCGTAAGAATGGTTATCGACAACTCATTCGAGATATCCTCAAAGGAAAGAATAAAGCAGTTCGGTCTGCTTAAAGCAGTCGGAGCATCGTCAAAGCAGATCTTTCTCATAGTTGTTATGGAAGCGCTGCTGCTTTCGGCAGGGGGAGTTCCCGCAGGTCTGCTTGCAGGCTGGGGAGCATCGGCTGCAATATTTGAAGCGGTCAAGAAAATAAGCGCTCTCGACAGCATTTCCGCCGCATACGCCCTCAGCGACATGCTGGTATTTTCCGCTCCTGCCTATATTTTCATATCCTCAGCCCTTATCGGCGTGTTCTGGGTAATAATATCGGCTGTGGGCACGGGAATGAGAGTTATCAAGGCTTCTCCTGTTGACGCTATGAGAATGGGGGCAAGAAAAGAACGCTTCAAGCCGTCAAAAATACGTCCTGCTGTGGGAACGGGAAACAAATTCATCACCGCCTATGCAACCCTTAATCTGAAAAGAAACAAAAAGCGCTATATCATCACCCTTGTGTCAATGACAATAAGCATGGTCATGTTCTCGGGATTTTCCTATGTCCTCGAAATGGCGGACAAATATCTGCTGGAGGAATATGAATACAACCGTCAGCCCTATCAGTTCACCGTCACCCTGAACAGCTTTTCGACGGACGCTGTAAAGGAATATGAGGATATGCTCGCTGAATCGGGACTTTTCAGCGAAATGCAGACGGATTGCAGCATTGGAATAGTTGTTTCATCGTCCTCAGGCATTTCCTCCGACAGCAAATCATATAACACCAATGGAATGATGCTTTATATCCACCCCGTCAACGAAGCCACATACAACAGTTACATCGCTTCAAGCAGCGGTATTTCCTACGGCGAGCTTGAAAGCAGCAGGGGTATCCTCCTTTGCCGTGACGCAGTTGCCGACACGGAAAGCAGGGACAAGTATGATGTATTTACTTCATCCGTACCGTCCTCTCTCACAGGAAACCCGTTCCTGTCGGCGGATTTTGATATTCTCGATGCCGTCACCGTTTCCGTTACGGGAACCTACACCACCGACAACAGCATGTATCAGACCATAGGCAGGAGCATATGCGCAGTTATATCCGAAAGCGCTTACGCAGATCTTATGGCTGAATGCGGCGGCAAGGACAACAACACCTACACTCTCAATATGGGTGACGGGGAGAGCTACAATGTATATGTTCGTGACATTGCGCTGAACGCCGCAGAGGGCAAGGAAACCGAAGCTCTCAATTTCCTGAAAAAGCATCTTTACAACATGTACACCGACAACTACAACAGCGAAAATTCATCTTTGGCGCTGCTTACTGCCATAAAGATCGGCGGATATTTCATTATCGGCGTACTGACGCTCATTGCTGTGATAAACATAGTAAATATTATCTCCACAAACGTTCTTAACAGGACCGCAGAGCTTGGAACGATGAGGGCATGCGGACTTTCCGACAAGCAGCTCATGTCCCTTGTACGCTGTGAAAGTCTGTTTTATGCGATAATGTCCGCTGTTATTTCTCTTATGGTGATGGAGGCGGTCATTGCGGCGGTACAGATACCCTTCAAGCTCGGCAAATACATTACCGAAGAAGATCTGACCATAAGTCTTTCCTACACAGCACCGCTGAAATACATTCTCATATCGGCGGCGGCGGCTTTTATTGTAGCGGCGGCGGCTTCTATACTCCCTGCCAAGCGGATAATCAACACTCCGATAGTAGAAACAATAAACAACATCGAATAGCAGGCTGAGCCTGCACCCAATCGTTTCGGTAGTTTGTTTGGGCGTTATAGTTCTTGGCTCGGTAACGGTACAAATAGTGAACCGCTACTTTGGGAACAGACTGAGGCAGGCTGAGCCTGCACGCAATCGTTTCAAAGTTCGTTTGGGCAGCATAATTTATAGCTCGGTAACGATACAAATAGTGAATCGCTACTTTGGGAACAGGCTGAGCCTGCACCCAATCGTTCTGTTAATTTATTTGGGCAGCATAGTTCTTGGCTCGGTAACGATACAAATAGTGAATCGCTACTTTGGGAACAGACTGAGGCAGGCTGAGCCTGCACGCAATCGTTTCAAAGTTCGTTTGGGCAGCATAATTTAAGGCTCGGTACCTTTTCGGTCAGCTCCTTGACCGAGCTCTGAGCGGCGGCAAGCTTGGTTTCCGCTTCGCTGAGCTTTGCGCTTGCTGCGTTCTGCTCCTTTTCGTGGAGCTCCAGCACCTTTGCCGCCTGTTCCTCGGTAATGCCGAGGGCTGTTATTTCTTCCTTTTTCATGTAAAAGTCCTCCTTTAATGGTTTTTAAGGTATAAAAAAAGCGCCTTAAACAGATGTTTAAGGGCTGTTTTCACTTTTTGCAAGTTCTTTTATGCACTGAGCTGTTATTACCATTGACTGCGTTATAGGCTGCAAGTATTTATAATCGCAGTCATCGGCTGATTCTTTCAGAAGCTTCAAATGCTCGAGCATTATGTCTTTTACTTCTTCCATCATTAATTTTCACCGCCTTTCTTGGTTTTTGGGACAAAAATAAAACACCTTGTTTTCGTGCAAGGTGCTTATGTTTTTAAATGATTGAGTGTTTTCGATTATATCTCAATTCCATTTTCAATCAGGATTTTCTTTGCGATTGTTGCATCACAACGTTTAACCCGTTCTTCGTCATTATCATCGTAGAACATATGCTGGTCAAGTTCTTCTAATGGATAAGGCTCAGCTAAAGATAGAACATATTTGAAAAGACTAATCTGCTCTTCTGTAATATTTGAGACCACACTTTTCACACTCCTTGACAAAATCTTCATCGGATAACTCTATAAATTGGAGTTTCTTTTTCATAAGTAACTCATATAATGCCAGAGAATTGTACTTATCTGTTTTTACAAGTCCATAAGAATTGCCGTTATTGCCGACAACAAATATACCTTGTAAATTATTAAAATACTGTAACTTCGCTATATCTGAAGCTGAAAATGTTTTTCCACTTGCATGATTATGTATTGATATATATGGTGAGTCCGCATCAAGCGTGTTGATAGAACCATCTGAGTTATTGGAATCAATTTCTTTTATAAAATTTATATTATTTTGATAATACAATGCAAGCGACTCCGTACCCGGCTCTTTGTCTATTACGTTGTCAAGAACATGTTTCATAGCATCTTGAATTATTTTATCTCGTTCATCTCCGAAAACCCCAAGATTTTCTATCTTGTCATATGCATCAGGCGAAACTGGATAAAATTCATCTCCGCTATCATTCATTTTACCATTTCCGCCGCCACTTGTCAAGCCGTTTGGAGGGTAAAACTTCCTCTCCGCCCAAACAGCCTTCTGCGAAACGCTCTTGCCAAACCCCGCAACCCTGACACGGGAATTATCCCTCTGCAGGTTATTGTCACGGATAAAGCTGTCAAGCCGCTCCTCACGGTTTTTGAGAGTAACGGAACGCCTTGCAAAATCGCTGTCAAGCTTCGCCCTCAGAGCAGGATCCTCAGCTGCCTGACGTGCACCGTCAAGAGCCGCAAGCTGACGCTTGGAATCACGTACAGCACGCTCATACGCCCTCTGCTTTTGGGTAAGGGCGTAATACTCGTTGTTTTCCGTCTTGCTGAATTCGGGGGTGTGGTATGGGGTGTCAATGCCGTCAAAGTACGGAAAGAAATTGTGCCTGCAGTTCCAGCCGCCAAGTCCATCACCCGTTCCGTAACCCGTTGCCTCGTAAAAGTACGGGTATTTGGGATCTCCCTTGACAAGGCTGTATATCTGCCCCTGCCACTCCGCATGTGACGGACGTGCACCGAAATGAGCGGATACCTCAACGTAACGGCTGCCGACCTCGTTCGCAAGGTCAAGCTGTATGTCGCAGCAGGACTTGTTTACCGATGAGAGCACCGCACGCCGCACACAAACGTCAACATTGTCATGCCGTCCGCTCGGATATGTCACACGGGTTATGCCCTTGTCGGTCAGCTCCTTTACCGCCGAATATATCGCCTCGTTGTACCGAGCCAATAATTATGCCGCCCAAACAAACTAACAGAACGGTTGTGTGCAGGCTCAGCCTACCTAAAAAGTAACGGTTCACTGTTTGTACCGTTACCGAGCCAAGAACTATAACGCCCGAACAAACTACCGAAACGATTGCGTGCAGCCTCAGGCTGCCTAAAAAGTAACGGTTCACTGTTTGTACCGTTACCGAGCCAAGAACTTTCATATACAAAGCAACTAACAGAACGATAGGGTGCAGCATCATGCTGCCGGTTGCGTGCAGGCTCAGCCTGCACCCAGTCCGTATTCATTAAGCTTTGCGTGAACCGTCTTTAAATATTCTCTCTTTACCTCGTAATCGGGAATAACACTTCCTACCTTGTCCCAAAAAGCCTTGCTGTGATCCATGCAGCCTATGTGACAAAGCTCGTGTACAATAACATAGTCAATAACCTCGGGCGGTGCCGCCGCAAGCCGCCACGAAAAATTTATATTTCTCGCAGCACTGCAGCTCCCCCACCTTGATTTTGCTGAGTTTATCCTTACTGCCGAAATTTCCGTGCCCATTTTCTCTGCCCATTCGTATGCCCTCGGAACTATGTATTCCTTTGCAATGAGCTTGTACAGCTTTTCAAGATAGGGCAGCATCTTTTCAAGAGAAAATTCCGCAGGCAGATGAAACTCTCCGTCTGTATATCCGTAAGGCGGGTCGCTTTTTACCGCCGCCATTTTTCCGAACAGCGGAAGCTCCGAAGGAAAGCCTTTCAGATTGGCTGTCCGCCTTTCATTTCTTATCCCTGCCGCAGACGTGTGCTTTTCTATCCATTCCCTTTTCGACTCAACAAACTCGGCAATAAATTTGTCGGTGGTACGGTAGGGAGCACGGACTGTCACCCTTCCGTCCTCGCCTATATTCAGAGAAACAGTCTTTCTGCCGCTTCGTATAACCGTGTATTCAAGCTTCTCCATTATTTCATCAGCTTGACCATAACAGCCTTCTGTGCGTGCAGACGGTTTTCCGATTCCTCGAATATCTCGTCGGCGTGCTCCTCAAATACCTTTGAGGTTATCTCCTCTTCACGGTGAGCAGGCAGACAATGCTGAACGATAGCATCTCTCTTTGCGGCAGCCATTATGCTGTCGTTTACCTGATAATCCGCAAAAACCTTGCGGCGCTCCTCCGCTTCTCCCTCATTGCCCATGGAGTACCATACGTCGGTGAAAATAACATCGGCATCCTTTGCAGCCTCAAGAGGGGACTCTGTAAGAGTAAAATGCTCTCCGTACTTCTCCGCAAACTCAAGAACGCTCTTGTCGGGACGATATTTAACGGGACAAGCCGCCGCAACGTTCATTCCCACCGTAAGTCCGCCTACGATAAGGGAATTTGCCATGTTGTTTCCGTCGCCTATGTAGCACATTTTCAGATTGTCAAACTGACCCTTGTATTCACGGATAGTCATAAGGTCGGCAAGGACCTGACAAGGGTGAGAATAATCCGTCAGACCGTTGATTATGGGGATATTGCCGTAAGAAGCAAGATCCTCCGCCTCCTTCTGGTCATAGGTACGTATCATTATTCCGTTAAGATACCTGGTGAGCACACGGGCGGTATCCTGTACAGGCTCTCCCCTGCCTATCTGGAGATCCTGCGATGAAAGAAACAGCGCATTGCCCCCCAGCTGATACATTCCCGTTTCAAAGGAAACTCGTGTACGGGTAGAGGACTTGCTGAAAATCATTCCCAGCGTTTTTCCCTCAAGATGCTTGTGAGGGATATTATGTTTAAGCTCATATTTGAGCTGATCCGCAAGATTAAGAATGTCGATGATCTCTTCCTTGGTGAGATCGGACATTTTAAGTAAATGCTTCATTTTGTTTCACCCTTTCTGTTTTTCTGTACATATCGGAGCATATTTTTATTCGGACAAAAGCTCCGCAAGAATAGCCATACCCTTATCTATCTCCTCATAGGTTATTGTCAGAGGAGGAAGCAGACGAAGCTTTGTCTTTGCCGTCAGAAGAAGCAGTCCTTTTTCAACGGCTTTTCCGCAGATATCCGCAGCGCTCTTTGTTTTAAGGCGGATACCTATCATCATGCCCATGCCGTCAACGCCTTCAACTTCGGGTATCTCCGTAAGCTTTTTGCGGAAATACTCACCCTTTTTGCAAACCTCGTCAAGGAAGCCTTCGGAGCATACCTTGTCAAGAACGGCATTTCCTCCTGCGCAGGCGATAGGATTTCCGCCGAAGGTGGAGCCGTGAGTGCTTTTTCCGAGAACGTCTTTGCATTTCTCATTTGCAAGGCATGCGCCCATAGGGATACCGCCCGCAATACCCTTTGCAAGAGTGGTTATATCGGGCTTTACGCCGTAATTTTCGGAAGCAAGGAGCTTTCCCGTTCTTCCGACGCCCGTCTGTACCTCATCGGCTACAGTAAGGATATCTCTCTCGGCGCAGAGCTTGAATATCTCGTCAACAAATTCACGGGTAAGGGGCATAACGCCGCCCTCGCCCTGTATAAATTCAAACATGACTGCGCAAACCGTCTTGTCATTTTCGATCTTCTCACGCAGGTCGGCAATATTATTTGCTTCAACATTCACAAAACCCTCAACAAAGGGGAAGAAGTAGTTGTGGAACACGTCCTGTCCCGTTGCCGAAAGGGTTGCGAGAGTTCTTCCGTGGAAAGAATTTACAAGGGTAATGATAGTATGACGACCCTTGCCGTACTTGTCAAAGGAATATTTTCTTGCAAGCTTGATGGCGCACTCGTTTGCCTCTGCGCCGGAATTGCCGAAGAAAACACCCGAATAACCCGTTTCCCTGCAAAGTCTTGCGGCAAAATCAGCCTGAACCTTGGTGTAATAATAATTTGAAGTATGCTGTATCGACCTTACCTGTGCGCACACAGCGTCCGCCCAGCTCTCGTCACAGTAGCCGAGGGAATTTGTGCCGATACCGCTGCCGAAATCTATGTAATGCTTTCCGTCCTCGTCAACAGCGTCACGTCCGCTGCCCTTTTCCATTACCACGGGATAACGTCCGTAAGTATGCATTACATAGCTGTCGAATTTTTCTATCGTTTCTGACATATTATCATTTCCTTTATTCTAATAGAGTATTTATACAAAGAATTATCATATGAACTGAGTTCCGATACCTTCGTTTGAAAGCAGTTCCACAAGAATGGAGTGCTTTACTCTTCCGTCAATGATGCAGGTCTTGTGAACGCCTCTTCGCACCGCTTCAACGCAGCAGTCTATCTTAGGTATCATGCCGCCGCTGATGATACCCTGTCTTTTCATGAAAGGCACCTCGCTCACCTGAACGGTGGGGATAAGGGTACTGCTGTCGTCCTTATCTCTCAGCAGTCCCACGATATCGGTCATAAGGATAAGATTTTCCGCTTTAAGCTCTGCGGCAATTCTTGCGGCTGCCGTATCGGCGTTTATGTTGTATGTATGACCCTCCTTGTCGCAGGCAACCGTTGCGATAACAGGCACATATCCCTTTTCGAGAGCGTCTGTAATGGGGCTTGTGTTTATGCTGTCTATCTCGCCGACAAAGCCTAAGTCAACGTCGCTTTCAAGCTTGTGGCAGAGTATCATCTGTCCGTCGATACCGCACATTCCCAAAGCCTTTCCGTGATGCTGAGTAAGATGGGAAACAAGCTCCTTGTTCACCTTTCCCGCAAGCACCATTTTAACAATGTCCACGGTAGCTTCGTCGGTGTAGCGCAGACCGTTGATAAACTTGCTTTCAATGCCCACTCTCTTGAGCATATCGTTTATCTCGGGACCTCCGCCGTGAACGAGCACCGTTTTTATTCCGACAAGATTAAGCAGAACGATATCGCTCATAACGGCGTTTTTCAGTTCCTCGTCGGTCATGGCGTTTCCGCCGTATTTGATAACAACTATCTTGTCATTGTACTTCTGAATATAAGGAAGTGCGTCAATGAGTATCTGACTTCTTATATTGTTGCTGATCTCCATTTTCAGGTCCATTCCTTTCAGGGCGTTTATACTAAAAGCCATATCCCGGCATTTTCGGCTCTCTGCAAGAGCTGTATGATAATTACGAGCGGTAATCACCGTTTATCTTAACGTAATCGTAAGTAAGGTCGCAGCCCCATGCGGTCGCCTTTTCGCTGCCGCTGTTAAGCTCGATAAATATATCTATCTCGTCCTCGCTGAGTATGACCTTTGCTTCGTCCTCGGAGAAATCCACCCCTGCTCCGCTGCGGCATACGGCTATCCTGCCCGCTTTTGAGCCGAGGTCAACGTCAACCTTGGAGATGTCGAAATCCGCTTCGGCATAGCCGATCGCGCAGAGAACACGTCCCCAGTTTGCGTCCGAACCGAACATTGCGCACTTGAAAAGGGGCGAACGGATAACGCTCTTTGCAACGATAATGGCAGTATCAAGGTCGGGTGCGGAAGAACATACGCAGGTAAGGAGCTTAGTTGCGCCCTCGCCGTCCTTTGCAAGCATACGGGTAAGGTTTGCCATTACCTGATAAAGAGCCGCCTTGAAGGTGTCAAAGTCCGCTCCCTCGGAGGTTATTTCGGGGTTCTCCGCAAGTCCGTCCGACATGAGCATACAGGTATCATTTGTGGACTGATCACCGTCAACGGAAAGGCAGTTGTATGTAACCTTTACTATCTCCGAAAGAGCCTTTTGAAGCATAGGCACGGAAACTGCGCAGTCGGTGGTTATGAAATTAAGTGTGGTAGCCATGTTGGGGTGTATCATTCCGCTGCCCTTTGCCATGCCGCCCATACGGCAGGTCCTGCCGCCTATCTCAAATTCAACGGCATATTCCTTCTTGACCGTATCGGTAGTCATGATAGCAGTCGCAGCTTCGATATTTCCCGTATAGGAAAGCTTCTCGACAAGCTGAGGAACAGCCTTGACGATAGGCTCGATAGGGAGCACCTGTCCGATAACGCCCGTTGAAGCAACGATGACCTCTTCCTGCTTTATTCCCAGAGCCTCGGCAGTAAGGCGGCACATCTCGTTTGCCTTTTCCTCTCCGTCGGCATTGCAGGTGTTGGCGTTTTTGGAATTTACGATAACAGCCTTGGCTTTTCCGCCTGTGGCTGCAAGATTTTTCT
>JBJERW010000048.1:0-10409 GCA_051882475.1 Huintestinicola sp.
TTGGAATTTACGATAACAGCCTTGGCTTTTCCGCCTGTGGCTGCAAGATTTTTCTTTGTAACGATAACTGGCGCACCCTTGACCTTGTTCTGTGTGTAAACGCCTGCGGCATTGCACATCACGTCCGCTACCACCATTGCGATATCGTTCTTCTTAGTGGGATTTTCCTTTATGCCGCAGTAAACACCGCTTGCCTTGAATCCCTTTGCGGCACATACTCCGCCTTCAATTGTTTTAAAATCCATATATCAAAATCTTCTTTCATATTTATTGAGGGACAGATGCCGTTTACTCCAGTCCCGTACCCTCGTCAATTCCCATCATTATATTCATGCACTGAACAGCTGCGCCCGAAGCGCCCTTGCCCAGATTATCGAGCCTTGCACAGAGCAGGATATGGTCCTCGTTGCCGTAAACGAATATCTGTAAGAAATTCGTATCCGCAAGAGTATTTGCAAACAGTGCCTTTTCCTCCTCCATACCCTCTCCGCCGAAGGGCATCACCTTAACGAAATGCTCGCCCTCGTAATGTGCGGATATCATCTCCCACACGTCCTTGGGAGTCACCTTTTTCGCCATGGCTCTCAGATGGAGCGGCACGGATACTATCATTCCGTTGTAATAATCGTCCACTATGGGGTTGAATATGGGGGGATAGGAAAGACCCGAAACGTGCATCATTTCCTTGATGTGCTTATGTGTTTTTCCCATGGAATAAAGTCTTGGAGAATCAAGCTCTTTTCTTCTTCCCTCGGCTTCATATTCCGCAATCATCTTTTTTCCGCCGCCGCTGTAGCCCGAGAGCGCATGGCATACTACAGGGTAGTATGGCGCAATAAATCCCGATCTTACCATAGGATAAACCAGCGAATTGAATCCGCTTGCATAGCAGCCGGGAACAGCCGTTCTCTTTGATGCCGCAACAGCCGCTCTCTGCTCCTTTGAAAGCTCGGGGAAGCCGTAGACCCAGCCGGGCGCTGTTCTGTGGGCGGTGGAAGCGTCGATTATCTTGACCCTGTTGTTTTCAGCCAGCGATACAGCTTCGATAGCTGCGGCGTCGGGCAGGCAGAGGAAGGTATAATCGGAGGCATTGATGTATTTTCTGCGCTCCTCGGTATCCTTCCGCTTTTCTTCGGGTATCTCAAGCAGCTCTATGTCGTTTCTGCCCTTGAATCTCTCAACGATCCTCAGACCCGTTGTACCCTCTTTTCCGTCTATAAAAACCTTGTAAGCCAATGTTATTCCTCTTTTCAAAGATGTGTTATGAAAACGGCGAAACGATTGCTTCGCATTATTCGGCGTTTCCTTAGTTATATGCCTTGACTGAACGACTGTATCAATATCCCATTTTTCTAAGCTCGCTCTTAAGCTGCTCCACCTGTCTTGCCACAGCTTCGGGCGCAGGACCGCCGTCAACATTTCTCTGCATTACGCAGGTTTCCAGATTGATAGCCTTGTAAACGTCCTCGTCGAATACCTCGGACAGCTTTTTGTACTCTGCCATATCAAGGTCTTCGAGAGTTGTGCCAAGCTCGGTGCAGCGTGCAACAAGTCTGCCTGTGATCTTGTAAGCGTCCCTGAAGGGCATTCCCTTTTTAACAAGATAATCTGCGCAGTCGGTAGCGTTTATAAATCCTCTTGCGGCTGCGTTTCTCATGTTCTCCTTGAGAACAGTCATTGTCCTGAACATGGGGATAAAGGTGGAAAGGCAAAGCTTGACGGTATCAATTGCGTCAAATATAGCCTCCTTGTCCTCCTGCATATCCTTGTTGTATGCAAGGGGCAGACCCTTCATCATGGTAAGCAGGGTCATAAGGTCGCCGTATACTCTTCCCGTCTTTCCTCTGATAAGCTCGGTGATATCGGGATTTTTCTTCTGCGGCATGATGGACGAGCCTGTGGAGTAAGCGTCGTCCAGCTCGATGAATTTGAACTCCCAGCTGCACCACATGATTATCTCCTCGGAAAATCTTGAAAGGTGCATCATAAGGATTGAAACTGCGCTTGCAAGCTCAATGCAGTAGTCACGGTCGGAAACGCCGTCAAGGCTGTTGTAGGTGATATCCTCAAAGTCAAGGAGCTTTGCGGTAAGCTTTCTGTCGAGAGGATAGGTAGTTCCTGCCAGCGCACAGCTTCCGAGAGGCATTCTGTCCATTCTCTTTTTGCAGTCGGCAAGTCTGCCCAGATCTCTTGTAAGCATCTGAGCGTATGCCATGATATGGTGAGCAAAGGTAACGGGCTGAGCTCTCTGGAGATGAGTATATCCCGGCATGACCGTGTCGTAATGCTCCTGAGCCGTTTCGATAAGAGTTTCCACAAGCTCATAGGTAAGGGCGGAAACCTCGTCGCAGGCGTCCTTTAAGTAAAGCTTTATATCAAGCGCCACCTGATCGTTTCTGCTTCGTGCGGTGTGAAGTCTTTTTCCTGTGGCTCCAAGTCTTTCCGTAAGCACCTGCTCCACGAACATATGGATATCCTCAGCTTCGGGGTCGAAGCTGAGAGCGCCGCTGTCGATATCCTCAAGGATACCTTTCAGTCCCTCGATTATCTTTTCGCTTTCGGCTTTTTCGATTATCCCCTGCTCGCCCAGCATCTCCGCATGAGCCATTGAGCCTTTTATATCGTGCTTGTACATTCTCGAATCGAAGGATATGGAGGAGTTAAAGTCATTTACCTTGGAATCCACGTCCTTTGAAGAACGTCCTGCCCACATTTTTGCCATTTATATCAATCCTTTACCTTTTGTGATATTTTTTATGCGCTTATTATTCCGCAGCCGAGTCTTCGGCATCCGAATTTTCGGCACCCGAATTATCGGCAGCTGTTGTTTCGCTTTCCTCGGAAGGCGCAGCCGTTTCCCCTTCCGCCGCAGCTGATTCTTCCTCTGCTTCCGCAGCTGCTTCGGAAAGCAGGATATCCTGCTGCTGCGAAAATACGGAGCTTTCCACAAAATAAAGCTTCAGCGAAGTAGCTTCCTCAACGGAAACTCTTCTGAACACATTCTGACCGCCGTTAAAGGTCATTGTCATGGTGTCGTCCTCAATGTCGAGAATGCAGCTGCTGCCGTTTACGGTGAAAAGGTTATCCTTTATCTCAAAGACAGTTCCGTCATCGTAAACATCGCCCATGTCGTAAAGATAATGAAGAACAAGCTTATTGTCGGTGGTGAACTCATAATAGTTCCTGTACTCCATATTTACGGCATTGTTGTACTGCACCGCATTGTTCAGCGGCTCCCACATTCCCACGATATCCGTTTTAAGGTGATCGTATTTTTTATATTGACCGCAGCCGACAAGTAAAACCGCTGTAATTACCATAACCGCCGCAAGAAATTTTCTCATTAATTTTTTCATATTATTGTTCCTTTATCAAATATTTTTATCGGAGCTTTGCGTATATATTTGCATATACTATAATATTCCCTGAAATGTCATATAAATACGTCTGCCCGAAACACACGATTTCGGGCATAACGTATAAAAATGTGCTGATTTTGTTTTCAATGTCCGCAAGAAACCCTGCGCAGGAAGCTTACTTGCCTCTCTTCTGGTCGAGCTTAGCCTTTACGTGAGTAGGAAGACCAAAGATGTTGATGAATCCGCCTGCGTCGGACTGGTCGTAAACGTGATCCTCAGCAAATGTAGCAACCTCTTCATCATAGAGAGTGTAAGGAGATGTAACGCCTGCTGTGATAACGTTGCCCTTGTAAAGCTTGAGCTTAACGTCGCCCGTAACAGTCTTCTGAGTATCTGTAACGAAAGCGGAGAGAGCTTCACGGAGAGGAGTGAACCAAAGTCCGTTGTAAACAAGGTCTGCAAACTTGATGCCGATATAGGACTTCATTCTTGCTGTTTCCTTGTCAAGGCAGAGGGTTTCAAGAACCTCGTGAGCCTTGTAAAGAATTGTTCCGCCGGGTGTTTCATAAACGCCTCTTGACTTCATGCCAACAAGACGGTTTTCAACGAGGTCAACAAGACCGATGCCGTTTTCTCCGCCAAGCTTATTGAGAGCGGAAACAAGCTCAACGCCGTTCATTGTCTTGCCGTCAACAGCTGTGGGGATACCCTTTTCAAAGTGGATAGTAACATATGTAGCCTTATCGGGAGCCTTTTCGGGAGATACGCCCAGCTCAAGGAAGCCTTCCTTGTTGTACTGAGGCTCGTTTGCGGGATCCTCAAGGTCAAGACCCTCGTGAGAAAGGTGCCAGATGTTCTTATCCTTGGAATAGTTTGTTTCTCTTGTTATCTTAAGAGGAATATCATGAGCCTCGGCATAGTCGATCTCCTCGTCACGGGACTTGATATCCCATTCTCTCCAAGGAGCGATGATAGCCATATCGGGAGCGAAAGCCTTGATAGCAAGCTCGAATCTTACCTGGTCGTTGCCCTTTCCCGTGCAGCCGTGGCAGATAGCGTCAGCGCCTTCCTTGATAGCGATCTCTGCGATCCTCTTAGCGATGATAGGACGTGCAAAAGATGTTCCGAGGAGATACTTGCCCTCGTAAACAGCGCCTGCCTGAACGGTAGGATATACATAATCCTGAATGAATTCTTCCTTAAGATCCTCGATGTAAAGCTTGGAAGCGCCTGTCTTCTTAGCCTTTTCCTCAAGTCCGTCAAGCTCAGTGCCCTGTCCGACGTCGGCAGAAACTGCGATGACCTCACAGTTGTTGTAATTTTCCTTGAGCCACGGGATAATGATCGAAGTATCAAGACCGCCCGAATAAGCGAGAACTACCTTCTTGATATTTTCCTTGCAAACCTTTGCCATTTTGACAACCTCCGTAAAACTTATTGTAAAATCAACATGGTATTTAAACGGAATCAACGCAGCCGCTCAAAGGAACGCACCGCATTATTCCATAAAAATCAGCCGTTGATACCATTATACACCAACAGATACAAAAGTCAAGTGATTTTTGCATATTTTTCATATTTCACGCAAAATATTCATCTTTTTCACGCAATTGAATGCATAATATAAATTTTATACAGTATATTATGTATATTCACAACAAATATACAGTATAAAGCATCATCACTGCACCGTTTCCGAACCGGTAACCTCCCCGAAGTCATATTCATTCTTTATCTCGGGTTCTTCCGTTTCGGGGAGAGCAAGCCCCTCAACACGGTGCTCTTCAATAAAGCCTTTCCAGAATCCAACCGCCTTGTCAAAGTTCTCCTGCATCTTTTCCTCGCTTGTTCCCATTAGCTTTACGGGCTTTCGGAAGCTTATATAAAGCTGCGAATCGTCAAGCTCGGGATAGCCTATGAAGTCCTTGAAATCCGTTCCCGCAAGACGGTAACCAAGCTCCTCGGCGTATTCGTCATCGGGGAAAAGCTCTCTTGCGTCATAAAAAACTCCGTCAAGCACGCCAAGGTCGGAGTAAGCCTGCTTATTGCCTATAATAACGATAGTATCTCCGCTTTGGAACTCTGCGATAAGCTTTGTACGGTCACCCTGAGCATAATACAGCGAAGCCGCACTCTCGTCAGCATATCCCACGGGAACATAGTAAAGCCTTGCTATCTGCTTTCCGTCGCCGTTGTAATCGGGAACAACGTCCGCCCAAAGGTCTGTAAGCTCGTCGCAGTAATATTCCATATTATAATCCGTTGCAATAAACATGGACGTGATATCGGGATTTTCCCTTGTGGCAACGTCGTATATAAGAAATCCCGCAATAGACGCTATGCACAATCCAAACAACAGATATAATTTGTTATGGTAAAAGAAATTGCCTATCTTCTCCCAAACCGTATACTGCTTTTCGACCTTCTCCTCCTTGGGAATATCATCCTCGGAGATAACTCCCTGCTTGAGCTTTATAAGCTCAAGCTTTTCACGGCGCAGCTTTTCCTCGTAAGCCTTTCGCTGCTGCTCCTCACGCTTTGCACGCTCCTCAGCCTTTCTTGCCTCCTCGTCAAGCTCCGCCTTTCGCTCGGCTTCGTTTACCTCCCTTACCGTTTCAAGGAAGGATTTTTCCTTTGGCTTTTTCTCTTTATCCGACATTTTTTCATCAACCTTTCAAAAAGAAACAGGGCTGCACAAGGATACGCATTTTCAGCGCTCCCCGTGCCACCCCATATCATGAGCCTTCAACACCCAAATATATTATAGGATATATTATACATCAAACGAGTCCCGAATGTCAATATCATTTCTTCATTCGCCGGCTCATATATTCCTCATAGGAAATTTGATTTTTTTCCGACGTTTGTTCCTTCTTTTTCTCCGAATGAAGCTCATTATGCAGCTTTGCGGTCAATTCGGAGAGCTTTACAAAGATACTGTTGCAGTCGGGGTCGTTAACGTCCACATTTGTAAAAATCGAAAGTATATACGGTTCTTTGGCATATATAACAGCTATGTCGTGATATCCGTTCTTTCCGCCCTGCTGTCCGTACTTATGAGCAGTTTCCGCCTTGACTCCCTTTGATATCTGTTCGTCAAATGCCGTATTTTTCATCAAATCAGTTAGATAAGTATTTCCTGTAGCCTTGGAATAGCGGTATATCTCAAGCATACACTTGCCCATTGACCGTGCTGTGACCTTTGAATATTCCGATGAACTTCCCAGCAGCGGACTTTGCAGTCCGAGGGACTTTATGTATGCGTTAAAATCTTTATATCCGAAGGTTTCGTATAAAAGTCGGTATGCCATATTATCGGAATTGACGATAGCATAAGTTATCAGTTCATCAACAGTAAAGCATTTTCCCACAGCCTTTCGGGTAAGCTTGCCCGAAGAGCTTGTCTTTTTGGGATAGTAAAACCTTACCTTGCGGTCAAGGTCAGCTCCCGACTGAAGTATGTACTGACAATAAATAGCTTTTATGGTACTTGCGGATCTATAAACATTGTCGGGCTTATATGAAAAATAATATCCCGTTTCGGTATCGCAGTAATATATGCTTACATTATCGCTTTCGGCGGCCGTTTCCGTTATTTTTGAAAGCAGCTCCAGCATATTTTCGTCAAAAATATTGGTATTCGTATCAGGCAGAACATTTATCTGACTTCTTTCCTTGGCATAAACAGCGCTGCCTGTATTAATTATCATTATAAAGGCGATAAGTATTGACGCTGCTGAAAGAATAATATGTTTTTTCATCATTGATTTTTTCCCCTTAAGAAAATCACTTGGTCAGAACCTTCTTATGCCACACCTTCTTTGAACACTTAGGACATTTAAGAATACGGTCACTTCCCGAATGAACGGCAAACAACACAGCCTTGGTTGAGGGGACATATTTGTGTTTGCAGTTCTGACACTCGTAGCAGCAGTCAAAAGATCATAACACTGGGGGATATACTCAGCTCATTTATTTCCGTATTGCTAATTCTGAAATGTTTTGATTTAATAAATGCATCTCATTTATATATGGGAGGAAATATATATTTAAAAATTAGCCCTCTTGAAAAGTCAGATTTATGGGTCAAAACGTATTCTTTTGAATAAATTCTTTCGGGTAATACTTCTTCATAATCAATAGAAAGGACGATAATTATGAAAAACGTATTCAGTACCGAAATACTCGCTCAGAACATTATAGCTCTCTGTATACGAGAGAACATATCGGTTAATAGTATGCTAAAATGCTGTAATCTTAACGGGAGTATTGTCGAAAACATTAGGAAAGGCTATTTTCCTAATGTAGATAAGGTTGCTGTTATTGCCCAATATTTCAATGTTTCAATGGAATATCTGCTCAGGAAGAACGAGTAGGTATGACAACAGCCGCCATAGGCGGCGGCTGTTGTCATATGCGATCCAAAAGTTCAGACGGTTTAACGGCAGGAACCGGACTCGAAACAAAGTCACGTACATTTCGTGTAACAATAAAATCAGCATTTACTCTCTCGGCGCTGCACATCTGAACTGCATCTTCAAAATCGGCTGTTTTCATATCCGCCGCTTTTCTCAGATCCTCTGTTTTCAGTTCTGCAACATCGAATATGAGGAGGAGCCGATCTATTATTTCCTTGGTCTTTTCGGGATCCAATTCTTTTCTCAGGATATACACTATGTTCGGTACGGAAAGAGCTGAAATTACTCCTGATATTTTATTGACTTCGCAGTATTTCCACACTCTTGACGAAGCTTCAAGATATTCAGCTCTGCCGCACAAAACATCGAGGATAACGTTTGTATCAATCAGCACTTTCACGGGATTCTATCCTTTCTGAACGGATTTTTTTATCGTCATAATCGTTTTTTAGGACTCCCGTAAGCGAATCTGTAAGAAAGGAAACACTGTTCTGACGAGATATCAAACGAGCAACCTCTTTGCCGTTCTTAATGACAATAACCTCATCTCCTGATTGGACTGCCGCAAGATAATGCCCGAAATTATTCTTTATTTCGGTTGCTGTAGCCGTCATCATAAAAACCACCTCCATACATTTTAGCTATTTATATTATATGTCATTTTAGCTAAATTGTCAAGAGGAAAATTCAAGAACCTTATTTGATTAAGCCGACTTATACTGCGGATGTATCATATGCAATCTCTGAATCAAATCTTATATGGAAAGGAAAAAGTTCATGAAACGTATGCAATTCAGGTATTTTATCACTGACAAAACCAATGTTGGATCACTTATTATCGGCGGCATAAATCCAAATGAAATGTTCTTGCTCCTCAGTAAATTTGCTGTAAATAATTTTAGCAAATCAGAAATTATAGATTTTTTTGCAGACGATTTTAACTTTTTTATCGAAGCTGAGGACATTGGATTTGTTCAGCTCAATACAGATGAACATTATCCGTACACATACTACAATCTTGTAAATGAACGTGTAGCTGATAAGTACGGGTATCTTTATGCGAATATTTCTGAAATCAGAAATTGCTTTACAGACAACGATTGTATAACAATGCTTAATTCAATCGATTTGTTTAACTTCAAGAAAAGCTATTTTTCTTGAATCATTGATTATACCGTTGTAAAATTTCTTTTTTACAATGGTATCACTTCGATCCTTGATGACATTATCATTTAACTTTGTATAGAATGCAATCTATCAAGCTCCCAAATAAGAGGTGAATTATTTTGATTTATAAAATTAAAAATTCAATTTTCACAGAAGAAAATGATGTTTATGTATCAACAAGCATTTGCAATACGGTATTAATATATCTAATTGCATATATCCAATTTTCGTTTAATAACATAGCAGACGATTACGGATTAAGTCCTTCTCAAATCAGAGAAATATTAGTTAATGTTTATGGATTAAACATCGCATTACCAACAAATAAGTGTATTGTTATCGACACTTTATTTGTATGGGAAGAATATTGTATGGCTTCGGACTTAATTCTTAATATCAAAATGTTTCAAAACGATAATCTAAATAAAGAACTGCTACATCAATTACATTATATCATAAAATCATAAAAAAGTAAACAATTTTTCAAGGGAAGCACTAAAAATTGGAGGAATATAAAATGACAGATACCTATTTATATGAAATTATAAAAAAACGAGAGAAATATATTTCAGAAAACAAGAATCAGGCAGCACAATGTTTAAAAAAATATTACGGTTCCAATATATACTCAAATTCTCAATTCGAGATATATAATCCTGTTTTGCCATTACGCTTTTCTATTGAAGAACTTGAACAAAAAATAAATTATATGAATAAGGCTTTTAACGTATCATGGCATATATCCGATACCTACATCGAAATGCAAAAACTGAAAAATACCAATGATAATTTTATGATTTTTGTTGCTGACTTTTGTCTTGTGATTGCAAATCATATCCTTAAAGGTCAGAAATTAAATTACAGTGAAGCTTTATTTTACGAAATAAGGTTTACTCAATTTGCTTTGTTAGATATGCAGACTATATACAACGTTCAGGTGACATTAAGGATTGTTGAAATGTTTTGGATAGCATATTCAAAATATATGGATATGGAAGGCTTTGAGATGTATGGTTAGCCTAATACATAATCAATCAACTCGTAGGTAATCTTGAAAATCCATTTTATTATGGTGATTAATTCACAGTCAGCTAAATACTGCGGTTATTTTAAATGAAAGGAAGAATGAAAAATGATTTATAATGAACATTTGAATGTGGAAGATTTAATCAACATGACCTGTGCTTCAATAAGTGTAAAAGAAGCCTGCACGGTATTAGGCTGCGGTTATAAACAACTTTTGGAACAAATCAAAAATGGCGAAGTTGAATTTAAATGCGTTAAAGCCGGAAGAGTTTATAGAGTAATGCGAATACCACTTATTACTTATATAACCGGAGAAACCTTTGAGGAACAGATCCGGCACAGGGAAAACAATATAAGAAGGGGGATAGCATTAGATGATTACGATAAAGCAATTCTGCGAAAAGTACGAATGTGATATTTCGGGAATATACAAAAAGAT